>CADBSX010000160.1 GCA_902797515.1 uncultured Eubacteriales bacterium
CGTCATTTCGTCCTGCGGTCGGCGGCTCGCGAAAAAGCGGACTTCGCTTTCGCAAAGTCCGCTAAATGGTGCCGCTGACCGGATTTGAACCGGTACGGTGTTTCCACCGAGGGATTTTAAGTCCCTTGCGTCTGCCTGTTTCGCCACAGCGGCATTATCTTCCATATTAAGTTTTATCTGCACTTAAAATCCCTCTCCTCGGGATTTTATTCTCGACGGCGCAAGGTAGTCGCCGTCTCGGTCGCGGCAAAATGCAATGTCGGCATTTTGCTCCGTCGCAATGCGCAAACAATTATCAATTGTTTGTTATAGTGCATTGCTCCGCCCTTGCGTCTGCCTGTTCCGCCACCTCAGCGCGTTTTAGCGGTTTCGCTCGTTTATTATATCATTGCGGTTTTTCGTTGTCAAGCGAAAAACCGCAATTTTTCACACATAAAATTACAGCGAATCGAATTCATCCGCCATCTTTCTCGCCGTTTCAGCCATTTTCTTTAACTCGTCGGGCATTTCTTCCTTACTCTTTATATATGCGTTCGATTCAAGCGTGAAATATCCGTCGTAATTTATCTCTTTAAGAGCCCTTATGATAGCGGTAAAATCAATATCCATAGTATAAGGCAACTGATGGCTGTCGTGCCACCTGTCGTTGTCGTGTATATGAAGTGCCTGCAACTTATCCCCGAGAGCGCGTACCATATTTACCGCGCTCGTTCCGAGCCCTTTCATCTCGGCGTGTCCTATATCGAGACAAGCGACTAAATAATCGTCGTCTACCGCTTGAAGATGCTCTATAAAACTCTTTTCGTCCGAACACGCTGCGGGTGCGGCACAGTCTTTATCGCTGTTCCAGTTCCACATGTTTTCGGTCGCGATCTTAACTTTGCAGTCTTTCGCAAACGGCAATAATTCCGAATACATTTCCGCGTTCTTTTCCGCAGACCAATCGTTGTACGGGTGGATGATGCAAATCTTTCCTCCCGCCTCTGCGGTACATTCGATCGCGCGTTCCAGATAAGAACGTATTTCGGGAAAAACAATCGGAAAAGGTGCGTGCGATTGATTGCACGTTATTCCGTTATCCTCGCCAATCTTTTTTAGTTCTCTCGCGAAGGCGAGATAGTCTTTCCCCGCGAGCGGATGATCGCATTCAATGAATTTCTTCGTTCCCCAATCGTATCTGATCATATTGATGTACATCGTAAAATCCCACGCGTCGAAACCGGCCTTCGCGATCAGTTCGACAGCCCTTCTTTCGCCCACAAACCTGGACGAAGACCCTATTTCCGTTGATATTTTCATAATATATTCTCCTTCCGACGAAACTTATATCGTTTTCAGCTAAAATTATAACATTCAGGATCAGTCGTGTCAAATATATCGTATATATTTTAGTAAAAAAACAAGAAAAAGCCCCGCGGCGAATTTTTCGCCGCGGGGCGGGAATATATTTTTTTATATCCGCGAAATTTCTTACAGCAGCATTTCGCCCTGTTCCGTTTCCACCAGCCTGAATATATCCGACTCTTTGAGCGTGTTCGCGTCAATATAGATATAATAAGTCGAGCCGTCTTTCGTTCCGATAAATTCGTAAGCGAATATCTCGTGTCCGTTGCCTTTAGGCGTTATCGCCATCGACGCGGACGAAACTTCTATATTCTTTTCCGCTTTTTCGCGCGCCTCCGCCATGGTGTGCGCCGGATTTTCTATCTTTCTGACCGTATGATTGATATAATACGAGTCTGCGTCCATACCGATAACTCTGCCGTTTTCCCTGCATACGTTTATCTTTACCATATCGGGATATATCAGAACGTCCCCTATCGTATAGACGAAATTCAGAGTTACCGTGTTTTCGTCCGTCTGCGCCCATACGCAGGTCATATTTTTAAGTCCTACGCTTTCGAGGAATCTGCCCGCGATGCCGACGCACTCCTCTTCTCCGAGATTTATCTTTTTGCACTCTTTGAACGAACTGAACGACACGAGGTGTCCGCCTACTACGGAAAATTGCGCGAAGATATCCCCTCTGTCGGTGTTCGCCGTGACGTTATAACACTCTATCTTGCTGTTTTCCGTCATGCCGACGACCTGCGTTTTTTCAAGTCCGTATTCGCCGAATATCTTTTCAAATTTCTCTTTCGCGATAAACTCGTTTATCCTTTCGCCCGTTATCCCCTTCGGTTTCCGCGCTTCGAGACCGTCCGAAAAAGGTCCGTCGTAAATCATTTCGGGATAGTCCGCCGCGTTCTCTTCGAGCCCGTTAAAGCCCGATAATATAAGGTCGTTCGGATTGTTGTCGGCAAGCATATCGAAGTCGTAATTTTCGTCTATTTTCCCCGCGAGTTCGGAAAGGCTCGTTTTAAGTTTTTTGTTCGCCTCGTAGAGCCGCGCGAGGTCTTTATACTCGTTTTCGGTTATGCTATATCCGTCTATAAGTCGATCGTTGAGGTATTTCGTATAATCCCCGACCTGATTTATATATTTGGAAGTGTAAAATTTGAAATCGTCGGTCATAGGCAGTTGAGAAAGGCTCGCGTCGGCGAGGTTGCTTTTCACCGTGAGGTCGCGAAGTATCTTCTGCCGCAAGTTCTCGTCGGAAGAAACGAAGAGTTTGGACATATCCGTTTCCATATTGTCAACGTAGCCTACGAATTCGTAAAACGCCCGCTGAGAAGTATTCGCCGCCGCGTTGGTCTTGCCCGTTCCGAAGTTATCCGTGAACGCGGAAAGAGTGAGCAGCGAACCGAGGACGAGCACCGAGCAGCCGAGCGAGACTATCGCCGCTATATAGCCGCCGGAAACGCCCTTTACCGAACGCCTTTTTTCTTCTCTTCGTCCGTCGCGCATCTCTTTTCTCTCTTCTTGCCGTCTTTTAAGAGACGCGCGCTTTATTTCCCTCGCCTGACGGCGGGCGAAACGCGCCCGTGCGCGGGCGTCTCTCCCGACCTTTCTCTCTTCTCTTATTCTCTCTCTCTTTTCCGCCGCGGCTATCGCCGCCGCCTCTCTCTTTATCCTCTTTTCTCCCGCCGCTTTCTTCTTGTCGGCTATGTTTTCCACCTTTTCTATGGCGCTGTTTTTCATTTCCTTTTCGTCTTGCATTTTTTCACCTGTATCCTTTATTACTCAATTATATAGCGAACACGTGCTGTCCTATCGTCACCACGGTCTTTCTCGAATATATCCATTTGCTCGTGGATATGGCGGGGTTGTAGTAATACAGACTTCCGTAAGACGGATCCCAGCCGTTTATCGCGTCTTTCGCAGCCGCGAGCGCCGTGGCGTTCGGCGACAGATTTATCTGACCGTCCGCAACGCACGTAAAAGCGTAAGGCTGATAGATAACGCCCGATATGGTATTCGGAAAAGACGAACTTCTCACTCTGTTTAAAACCACCGCGCCGACCGCGACTTGCCCAGTGTAGGTTTCGCCCCTCGCCTCGGCGTAAATAAGCCTCGCGAGAAGATTCGTGTCCGAACTCGAATACGAGCCGGACGATCCCGACGACGATGAAGAACTTACCTTTATTCCGAGCGCCGCGAAAGTTTTCGCTCCGACCACTCCGTCGGCGGTAAGTTTGTTTTTCTTCTGAAAAGAGACGACCGCAGCCCGCGTTTTCGCTCCGAAAACGCCGTCCACCGCGCCCGTGTAGTAGCCCCAGTTTTTGAGTTTTTGCTGGACCTGCTTTACGTAACTGCCCGAACTGCCCTGTTTGAGCGTTATCGCCTCTTCCGCCTCTTCCGCTTCTTCGGTTTCGGCGAACGCCTCGTCGAAGCGCGGTCTGTTCGCGGTGTTAAGCGCGTAAGCCGCCCCGAAAAGGACGGAAAACGAAAATATAACCGCGATTATTCCCCATAACTTTTTATTCATTTTATCCTCCGTTCGGCTCATTTGCCGAATTTGTCTTTGAATTCCTTTATTATCTCGGCGATTTTGGACTTGTATTTTACGTCGCCGTTCGTGAAACACAGAGGGGGATAGACTACGCACCACCAGTTTTTCCCCTCGGCTTTTCCGAGTTCCACTATCACCGCGTCGTAATATCCGCAAGGAAGAGTGACGTCGTCGTAAACTCTCGTCGGGAATTTCTCGTTTTCGACTTTTACCGCCGAAGTATATGAAAAACCTCTTTCGGCTAAAATTTTATCCGCCGTCTCTTCGATAAGTTTTTCAGACTTCTTTATCGCGTCGAACGCGTCTTCCCTGCTCTTGCATTTCGCGACCAAGGGCGTGAGAGCGGAAACGATAGCGTCTTTTATCTCGTATTTCACGCTCTGGTCCTTTTCGTCGTCCGAATTTGCCCGAACGTGAATTCTGATATACTCTTCCGTTCTTTCCTCTTTTTCCGTCCCGAAAGCGAGCGCGTCGCATCCCGCCGTCAAAAGTATTATGAATATTGTCGCCAAAGTTATGCAAATTTTTTTCATAAAAAAACCTCCCGATTTTTCGTCGCGATATTGATTTTCGACGAAACCGAGAGGTTTTAGTCTTACGTTTTGAAGATCGTAAAGAATTTTTTGTATAATTTTGTAGTTTAACTTTTCGGTCGATTTCCCGCGACCGTTTTGACCGTTATCGCGCGGAAGCCTTTTTTACGCATTTTGTCCGCCGCCCAAGCGCAGAGTTCGGGCGAGTCGAACACCGCGAAAACCGCCGAGCCGCTCCCAGTTACCGAACACGCGGAAGGCGAAAGCGACCTTATTTCCGAAAGAGCCGCCCGCGTGCCTTCGCACAGCCTTTCCGCCGCCGGCGCGAGCGCGTTGCCCGCCGCCTTATACAGTTTTTCCTTATCCCCGCATATTATCGCCTCTTCCGCGCCGTCGGGATCGGAAACGGAACCGTCGTCGGAAAAGGCGTCGAACGAGCGGTACGCCTCCGCCGTATTCACTTCTCCGTCGGGGAAAACGAGCACCATATCGAGTTCGGCGTCGGGAAGAAGTTTTATCTTGTCGCCCCTGCCGCTCATCCTCGCCGCGCCGCCCGAAAGCATATACGCGCAGTCGCTCCCGACTTCGCTTGCGAGATCGGAAACGTCGTCTTTGACGGCGTAAACCTTTTTCAAAGCGATAAGCGTTCCCGCGGCGTCGGCGGAACTTCCGCCTAATCCTTTGCCTATCGGTATGTTTTTATAAACGACGATATCAGCCCCGCCGACGCCGTATTTCTTACGGAAAAGTTCCGCCGCCTTATAAGCGTTGTTCTCTTTCTCGGGAATATCCTCGCCGCCGCCCGCCATTTTAACGGTTATCTTCCCGTCCTTTCTCGGAGAAACGGAAACGACGTCGCAAAGATCCACGGAAAATACCACGCTGTCTATGTCGTGGTATTCTCCCGTCTTGCCCGTGATATCGAGCGTATAATTTATTTTCGCGTAAACTTTGACTTTCGCTTTCATACTTCCTCTTTTGAATTGAACGGAAAACGGTTATTTCATCCTGTATATAAGCACTCTTTCCGTTCCCGTGAGCGGGAAAACGAGTTCGGGATTGTTCTTCGTTATCTCTTCGCCCGAAACGCCGAGTTCTTTGGAAATTTCCCACAGCCCGTCGCCGCATTTCGGGATAAACACCGATATGGCGGAATCCGACGTAATTCTGTCGCCCGAAGATACGACGTCCTCGATATAACTTATCTTTTTGTCGATAAACGACTTATAGCCCGTCTTTAACGTCGCGTCGAGGCGGATTTTACCGTCTTTTACGTTGACGTTAAGATCGGAAACGATTATATACGATATATTTATCCCGTCGCCCGCGATACCGAACGAAAACGGCAGTTCCGCGGTCGTGACCGACAGCCCGTTATCGCTGTTTCTTATCACTACGTCCGCGGACACCGCTCCGCTTAATACCGCCTCGCCGTCCGACTGTTTACAAGAATATACGGTCGCTTTTTCTCCGAAAAATCCGACGATTTTCGAGCCGCTTTCGATTTCCGCGCCCGTATCGCCCGATATTCTCTCTTCTTTTTCGTACTGCCCGACGAATATCTCCGTTTTGAGTTCGCTCTTTTTAACCGTCGTTTCGTCGGTTCCCGAATAGGCGTCTTCCGCTATCGCGATCTTCTCTTCCGCGACGCCCTCGCCCGAAAAATCGAGAGAGATCTCGACGTTTACCGTGCTCTTGTTCTTATCCTCGTCGGTAAAAACTTTGAGGTTGACTTTCGTCACGTCTATTTTAGCCGACGCCCGCATATCGGGAAGAGTTCCCGAATTTTCGAGGTCGAGTCTGAACGGCACCGTCCTTCTCTCGCTCGTTATCTCGCTTCTCGTATCGCCGCCTATAGTTTTAAGGCGTATGACGACTTCGCCTTCCGCGGTTATCTTGCCTACTCCCGCCTCCGTTTTCGTCACGCTCGAAGCCGCGCCGTACGAAAGGACGTCCAAAGCCGCGCGGTCGAGTTCGAATTCGTCCGTTACCGTAAACGTATCGCGCGTTATACCGGTATGCACGTCGAAAGTTTCGGTGATTTCCTTTACGAGCACGTTTTCCCCGCCCGCGAGCGCGTTTTTATCTTCCGTAATAAGCGAATCGCCGCTTATTCTGACGGCGCACCTCGCCGTATAACCGTCGCCGCCCGCGACCGCTCTCACGTCCTCGACCGTAAACCTCGCCTCCGCGGATACGAGCGCGAGATCCGCCATTATGTCCGTCGCGCTCTCGACTTTTTTATATCCTTCCTCGGCGAGATACACGAAACAGAACACGACTTTTCCTTTTACCGTAGTTGACGCCTCCTTGTTCTCCTGACCGAGCGGGAAAACCTGCGCCGAAACGGAAATGGGCTTTTTTACTTCCGCACCTACGGGAAGAACGCTCTCCGCGTTCACTTTCACTTCCGAATGTTTTTTCGCGACGCACTTTAAGGCGCCGTACTCCGGCTTTATCATAAAAATATACCTCCGAATTTTATCGTCGGTATATATCTATGCACCGAAAAGGCGAAATATGTTATTTGTTTATTATTCCCGAAAAAAGACCGTTGAGCGGATTGTAATTATAGACGAGATAGCCTATCGGCGACGCCGTGAAACTCTCGTTGAGATTTGAAAGCACGGGCTCGGAAATATCGTTTACTATCTGCTGACCGAAAGACGGATGCTCGGGATCTTCCGCCCCCGACGCGTTTTTATATCTGTCGCCCTCGTTGAACGCGTGAACGCTCGCGAATACGCAGAGCACCACCGCCGCGGCAAGCGCGAAATTGAGAATAAAGCCGAGTACGTTGTCTATAATTTTCACTTTGCCGCCTTTCTTCCTCGCGTCGAAAAGCGGTTTGAAAATAAGTTTGCATATAAATCCGAAAAACCAGAACGCGAAGATATAGCCTCCGATAACGAGAATTATACCGAGAGGCAGGAAAGATACTATCTTGCCTATAAGCGCGACGTTTTCGTCGGACAGAAAGTACGCGAGCGCGGACGTGTCGCCGAATATCCTCGTGACGAGAAGTTTCATCGAGTCGAGCCAGCCGAGTTTGTCGAACAGCAAAAACACGCCGACGGCAAGCCCCGCTCCGCCCGCGAGGGCAAGCAAAAAGCGGACTATCCCGAATACGAAATTTCGGGAAAATCCGAACTTCACGCTGACGACGACCACCGCCGCGAATATCGCTATTAACGCTATATCGACCAAGAAATACATAACTTCCGTTTTCTCTTTTTCAATTATAATATAAATCGCGCGGCTTGTCAACGCCGCAAATCATTTTTTTACGTTGAACGTGTCTTTTAAAGAGACTATTTCCGACAAAATAAGCCTTCCGTTATCGTTTACCTTCTTATAATAGCCTTTTCGCATAAGTTGGAAAGACGAGCCGTCTTTCGCGCCCGCAAGATACGGTTCCGCCTTTCCGTAAAAGACGTGAACGCTATTCGTATTCATCCTTTCCGAAAAGTCCTGCCCGGGATACTGCGCGTCTTTAAGAAGATAATCGTATTTCCTTATCTCCGCATCGACGCACGTCGCGGCGTTCACCCAATGGATAACGCCTTTAACCTTTATCCCGCTCGTGTCGTTGCCGCTCCTCGACGACGGAACGTGCGAACAGCGAAGTTCCTTTATCTCGCCGTTTTCCCCGAAAACGACTTCGTCGCATTTTATTATATACGCGTTTTTAAGGCGCACGTAACCGTCTTTTTTCAGCCTGTAATACTTCGGCGGCGGATCGAGAGAAAAGTCGTCCTCTTCTATATACAGTTCTTTCGACATCGTTATCTTTCTCGTTCCCGCCGTTTCGTCGTTCGGATTCACGTCGAAATCTTCCTCTTCCGAGCCCGAAAAATCGGTGATAACGACTTTTAAAGGCTTTTCGACCGCCATCGCCCTCTCGGCGTGGATATTGAGATAATCCCTGATGAAATGCTCGAAATATCCTATCTCTATCTCCGAATTCGCCTTCGATATGCCTATCGCCTCGCAGAAGTTTTTCAGCGACTGCGCGGGAACGCCTCTGTTCCTTAATCCCGTAAGCGTCGGCATTCTCGGATCGTCCCAGCCGTTTACGAATTTCTCTTCGACGAGTTTTTTGAGATACCTCTTGCTCATTACCGTGTTGGTTATGTTGAGCCTCGCGAATTCTATCTGTCTCGGCTTATGTTCGACGCCGGTATTCTCGACTACCCAGTTGTAAAGAGGTCTGTGATCCTCGAATTCGAGCGTGCAGAGGGAATGCGTGACTCCCTGACAACTGTCGCATATAGGATGCGCGAAGTCGTACATAGGATATATGCACCACTTGTCGCCCGTCCTGTGGTGAGTCGCGCGAAGTACTCTGTATATCACGGGATCGCGCATATTTATATTCGGCGACGCCATATCTATCTTCGCCCTGAGCACTTTTTCGCCGTCGGAATATTTCCCTTCTTTCATGCCCTCGAAAAGCGCGAGATTTTCTTCAACCGTCCTGTTTCTGTACGGACTTTCCTTCCCCGGCTCGGTAAGAGTTCCGCGAGTCGCGCTTATCTCTTCCGCCGAGAGGTCGCAGACGAACGCCTTGCCGTCTTTTATCAGTTTTACCGCTTTTTCGTAGATCACGTCGAAAAAGTCGGACGCGTAATGCACTTCGTACCACTTAAAACCGAGCCACTCTATATCCGCTTTTATCGCCTCGACGTATTCCGTCTTTTCTTTCGACGGATTGGTGTCGTCGAAAAAGAGGTTGCACATCCCCCCGTATTTTTCGGCGGTGCCGAAATTGAGGCAGAGCGATTTGGCGTGCCCGATATGCAGATAGCCGTTCGGCTCGGGGGGAAATCTCGTATGCACGGTCGTAACTTTTCCTTCCGCGAGTTCTTCGTTTATGATGTCCTCGATAAAATTGACAGATTCCATAAATGTTCCTTTTAAAAAACAGGTAAAATATATAAGTAATATTATTTTAACATAATACGGATTTTTTTTCAAATATATTAGGCAAGTTTCTCGCCGCGGGAAAAAACTTTTTCAAAAAAATAAAAAAGCCGCCTTAATACAAGGCGGCTATGCCGACCGAAATCAACGGCATACCGATAAAATCAACGGCGGGAGTATTCCGCGTAATACCTTTCGCCGAGCGCGTTCAGGGCGTCGCGGCAGAAATGCACCTGATCGCTCCCGCCGACTTTTTCCTTATTGCTCAAAAGGTCGTCCGTCTTTACGAATTTAATATTCCCGTCCTCTTTCATAACGTCCGCGTAGGCGTCGTAAACCGCCTTGCACTGCGAGGGATATTCCTCCGTCCAAAGCCGAGTAAATCCCGCCGCGATAAAGGGAACTTTTCCGAAATTCGCGAAAAAACTCTCGGTCATATCTTTCAGTTTTCCCGCGTAGAACGCTCTTCTTTCCGCGTAAGTAAACTGCGGATTTTCAAAAGTGTCGTGTTCGCCCTGATGCCATAGGACGCATACGAGCCTGTTGTCTTTATTGAGCGAAAGGGCTATCTCGGTCATTTTGAGAAGCCTTTCATAGAGTATCTCGCCGACGCCCCAATGATTTTTGGAAAAGCCCGTGCCGCCTACCGCCGCTTGCACTATAAGGAGTTTTCTGCCCCTTTTAAGGTCGTTTTTGCGGTAGAGTTCCGCGAATTTATAAGCAAACGAGCCCGTTTTCGCCTTCCCGTCGCCTTTCTGTTTCATCACGTTTATATCGTACTCGCCCGACAGGCGGATATCGAGATATTCGTTGCCGTAAGCCGTTTTCGCGACGTCCGCCGTAAAAGATTCGGTGAGTTCGAGTACGGACGGATCTTCTTCGTAGTCCTCCGCGTCGCCCGCGCCGCAACCCTGCGCGTTGGACTGTCCGGCGACTATCACGACGTCGAATTTTTCGTTTTTATGGTCAGATAACATTTCTGCCTCCTTTATATCACGGATATTATACTACCGCTTTCTTTTTTTTTCATGCTGAACAAAGGCACATTTTCAAAAAAACGCCGCGGGCGGAAATTTTCCGCCCGCGGCGCGCCGTATTACTTGAATAATTTACTTAAATACGCGTATCCGCTATCCCCGACGTTTCTCTTTATGAAGTCCTTGTCCGCCTCGACCTCTTTTTTCGCGTCCTTTCCTAACGAATAGTAGTACTCGTAAAGACTGCGGAGTTTGTCGTAGAGCATTTCGGCGTATTCTTCGCTGCTTTCTTCCGTCGCGGTTATTCTTCTCTTGGCGAGTTCTTCCGCCGCTTTCCGCCTTCTCTCTTCTATCTTCGCGTTGTACTCGTCCGTCTCTTTCGCCTCTTTTTCGCGCGCGTTTTGAAGGGCTTTAAGCGTTTTTTTAACCTCGTCTTCCGAATTTTCGTCTATCGCGCCTATCTCTTCCGCGGTCTTTTCGGCAAGTTTCAGAATATCCGCCTCTATCTTTTCTATCTTCGCGTCTTTTTCTTTTTCCTTTTCGCCGACTGCCTCCGCGCTCGCGGCGGTAAGCCCGTTTAACCGGTTTTCTACGATAGACGACCTGCCCGTTCCCGAAGCGAGGGCTTTGTTTTCGGCTTTCCTTTTCGCCTTTTCGTAAGCCGCGATTATCTCCGCCGCCGCCTTTTCCGCGGACTTTTCCGCCTCTTCCGCTTTTTCGGCGTATCCGCGGTACTTTTCCGCGGCGGAACCGATCTTAGCGTTCTTTTTCGCCTCCGCGCTTTCCGCCGCCTGCTTTTTCGCCGTTTCCGTCAATTCTTCGTCCGACGGATAATCGTATTCCTTCTTCGCGGCGTTTACCGTCTTGTATCCGGAATAGGTCCTGTAAGGCGAATTTTTAAACGCCTCTTCTATTTCGCCGAGCCTGTTTTCGAGTTTTTGCTTTTCGGTCAGCGGCTCTTCGCCGCCGACTTTTTTTTCCGCGGTTTCACGCGTGTTTTTCTCTTTTTTAAGCGATCTCAAAAAATCGTCCAAAGTTATTTTCATATTTTTCTCTCCTTTTTTAAGAAACTATAACGACCGTCCCGTCGTCTTTTAAAACGGCGGTGACGTTTCCGGTCACGACGATCTGTTTTCCGTCCGCGACGAATTCCTTTTCGCCGAGCACGCAGACGTCCGAAACCGTCCTTTTATAAACCTTTCCGCCTTCCGAAAAGGCGACCGTGAATTCGCCGCTATACGGCACGTAAAGATTTTTCAGTTTTCCGAGCGCGAACACTCTTCTTATATTCGTCGGCGCGTCTTTGCGCATCCTGTAACAGAATACGTTTCCGAGAAGATCGGTGACCGCGAGATATTCCGAGTCGTAAGCGTTGAAATAGCGAACGTCTCTGCCTCTTATTCCCGTCATCCTCTCGATTGGCGTCAAGTCCGAAAAATTTATTTCCGCAAGCGTATTCCCTTTTATCGCATATACGACCGGCCACGCCGAAACTATTCTCACGGCGAGTTTCGTATATCCGTTTCCGAAATACGCGCGCCGATACTCCGTAAAGTCCGGCTCGTAAAACAAAAGATAGCAGTCCTTATTGCCGTCCCTCGCCGCCGCGACGTAGCCGTCGCCGAGTTTGGTCATATCGAATTCCGTAAATCCCGAAAACGTCGCGACGCCTTTGAGTTCCGTTCCTACCACGCGCAAAACCGAGAACGCGTCGTCCGATTTTACGCCGAGAACGCCGTTCTCTATCACCGTCAGCCTCTCTTCCGTGAGTTTCCCGTCCAGAATACCGCTTATTTCGAGATACGCGTCCACCTTATACGGCTCGTCGGGCTCGGTAACGTAACCTTGCAGAGTAATTTCCGTCCTCAACGCGTTCACGCCTTTTTTCGCCGTAAACGAAAACTCGGTCGCCGCCTCGCTCAAAGTAAAATACCTCTCCGCGACGAGAGTCCCGCCCGAATAAAACCTTACTATTGCGGTCAGCCCGACGGGAAAAGAAAATCTCGCGGCGCACGCCGCGTCCGTTTCCGAAAGGGAATAAAAATACGCAGTCCTCTCCGCTTTGCCGTTTTCAGCGAAAAGATAACCGCGGTTATAGACGAGAGTTCTCCGCGTCGGAACGTCTTTCGCCGCCGTTTCCAGCCTCTCGACTCTTCGGTTCAGATCCCCTAATTTGTCATACGCGTCAGCGTAAAAATTCTTCGTCATAGATAATATTTAAAAGTCAGTTCCGCGTCCGAAACTTTTACCTCCGTTCCGACGCTTTTAAAAGAAACGGAAAATCTGTCTCCCCTCGCGTTCGGTTTTATTTTCTTTATTCCGCCGAAACGTTCGGTCACGGCGTATTCGCTCGTCTTTCCGTCAACCGTCACTTTGACCTCGACGGGCGCGTTCGCGGAAAACTTTATCTCGGACAGCCGCTTGTTTTTTATCGGAAGTCCGAAGTCCGTCTCTTTGCTCTTCCAGAAACACTCGGTGTTTGCGCCGAGTATCCCCGCATTTCCGCCGCTTATTCTGAAAGGCTTGTTCTTCGTCCCGTCGTGAACGAGCAGAGAGTATTCCGTCGTTCCCGCCGCGAGCATTATATCCGCGGCGTCTATGCCCTTCAAAAAGCAGAAATCGCCCCTGTGCGGATCTATTCGCAGAATTCTCCTCTCGCTCTCGCCTTTCGTCTTTACGTTGAAATACGCGTGACCGTCGAAGTACGCGCCGACGACGTTTTCGTAAGATTTGTCGAGCGTTTCCCCGAAAGCCGAAGAGATCTTCGTCGCGCCCGCGCCGTCGAAACGGTAAACTCCGTCCGTCGCGAAAAATATAATGCAATCGCCGCATACGGTGACCGAATCGGGATATATCCTGCCGGACGAGACGTAAAGTCCCGCCGCGGAAAATTCCGTCTGGTCGGCGAACGCCGTTATCCGCGTTATACCGTACCTTCTGAATACGAACAGGTAATCCTCGAAACTCACGCATCTGAGCACTTCGCCTCTGCCGTCGGCAAGATCGATAAATCCCGCCTCGGCGACGGATAAATTCCAATTCGTCGGATCGAAGTCGTCCGAAAACCACAGCGTGTCGCCGTCGCCGCCCGTTATGAACAGTCTTTCGTAGTGTATCGCCATACTCGTGACGGGCGGCGCGTCGGGAACGGGCGTCACGTAAGAGCCGTTGTATATCTTCATCCCGCCTTCGCCCGAAGAAAAGATCATCACGTCCGCGCCGTTAAGATTATAGCATACGCCCGCGGGCGTTTCCTGATAAGTAAGCCCGTAAACGCGCCTCTTCGCGCCGCCCGAAAACTCGTAAATATTGCCGTCGGCGCAGTACGCCATAATTCTGTCGTCGGCGTTTCCCGTCACGGGATCGCGACGCTTGTAAAAATAGTATTTTACGGCGTCCGTTTCCGCGCCGTCGAAGAAGTCTTCCGCGGCGCATACCGAACGAAGATCGCCTTTCGAGCAGTCGAAATTATAACTCTCTTCCGCGCTCGCGTATCCGCCCGCGTCGCCGCCGGTCTTTAAGTCTATCTTTCCGATCGGATTGAGATACACTCTCGCCGTTCTCTCTCTTTTAAGCGCAAGTCCTCTCATAATCCCCAATCCTTCCTCGCTTTTATTCTGCGCCCGACGCGCGAAGTCGTCCGCTCCGCCTCGACGCGGAATCTCGCGTCGAAGTTTTCCGCCTCGTCGTATCTGCCGTTTAAAAGGCAGTATTCCGCGCACGTCCCGTATATGAACGCGAATTTCCCCGTCCGTGAATTTTCGTACTCGAACGCGGAATTTTTACTCGCCTCCTTCGCGACGCACTTCGCCTCGATAAACGAAACGTCAAGCGGAAAGACCGCGAAAGTCGCGTGTTCGTCGAAACGCCTCTCCGTTCCGTCGGCGGCGTAAGCCGCGATTATTTTAAGCGGCATATACGGCAGATCGGAATAATCCGCCCTGCCTCCCGACACCGCTATCTTTTTGACGAGCGGCTCGTAATCGAAACCGACCGACCGAAGGACCGCGTTATAGCATTTCAGTATCATTTCCGCCTTTCGGGAAAACTCCGCGTCGCCGCTTTCGGTCCCTTCTTCTATCGCGCTCGCGAGTTCGTCGCCTTCGACGACGAGCGCGACGTCTTTCATTATGTCTTTTACCGTCATTTCGGTTTTCACCGTCCTTTATCTTTATTTATTCGGCGGCGTTCGCCCGCTTTCGCGGGCGAACGCCGCCTTTTAACGCGCTTTTTAAATTAAAGGAATAGTCGCCCGAAAGCCAAGGCTCGCGAAACGAACAGGTCGGGATAGACCTTTTCGGTCATCACGAACTGTCCGACGAGCAGAAACGCAGGCTTTCAGGATGAACTATTGCCCTTTTCGA
>CADBSX010000161.1 GCA_902797515.1 uncultured Eubacteriales bacterium
CAGCGCGGCGAAGAGTTTATCAGGACAGTGGAGAGTATGAAATGACGGAAAACGCGGTTTCGGAACGAATATCCCTCGCGGGAAAGAACGTAAAAAAGAGGGGCGGAGATCTTCCGCTTCTCTTTTCGGTGATACTTCTTTCCCTTATCGGACTCGTTTCGGTATATTCGGCGAGCAAATATTCTTCGCTCACCGAATACGGAAACGAATTTTACGTGGCGGGAAAACATCTCGTCGGGATGCTTATCGGATACGCCGCGCTTTTTTTCGGCTGTGTGTTCGATTATAAAAAATATCGCAAAATCGGGCTTTTCGCCGTTATTTTCGCCTTGCTCTTATTACTGCTTATATTCACGCCTTTGGGATACGAAAACTACGGGGCGAAAAGGTGGATAAAGATCGCGGGAATAACCGTTCAACCGTCGGAAATCGCGAAGATATGTTACGTGCTTTTTTCGGCGTCGTATTTTGCGAAAGATCCGAAGAGAACGAAGAGTTTCGTCGGTTGTCTGCCCGTTATCGGAACGGGCGGAGCGATCTGCCTCTGCATAATTTTAGAGCCGAATATGTCGATAACCGTCTGTTTCGGACTTCTGATGCTGGCTATCCTTTTCGCGGCGGGCATGACGTTAAAGCATTTCGCTTTTATAATCGTTCCCGTCGCTCTTCTGATCCCCCTTTTGATAATAGCCGAGCCGTACAGACTCAACAGGCTTTCCGCTTTTTTGAATCCGTGGGCGTCCCCGAAGGGCGAAGGCTATCAGTTATTGCAATCCCTCTACGCGCTCGGATCGGGCGGCTGGTTCGGCGTCGGACTTTTCAATTCCCGACAGAAATTCAGGTTTCTTCCGTTTTCCGAGAGCGATTTCATTTTGGCGGTAATAGGCGAAGAGACGGGATTTACCGGACTTTTGCTTTTGTTCGCGCTTATAATTTTTATCGTAATACGCGGAATAAAAACGGCGGCGCGGTCGAACGATTTTTTCGCATATCTGACCGCGATAGGCATTTCCGCCGTATTCGGAATACAGTCGCTTGTAAACGCGCTCGTGGTGACGGGCAGTATTCCTCCGACGGGACTTCCTCTTCCTCTCGTTTCGGCGGGAAACACGTCGCTTATAGTCTTTATGTTTTCTTTCGGAGTTTTATTCAATATATCGAGAACCGCGGGAAACAATTAACTTTTTTCTTCCGAAAAACATAGAATACATTGTGTTTTTATCGGAGGAAAAAATGGAAAGATTTACCGTAAGCGGCGGAAACAGATTATACGGGGCAGTCAGGATAAACGCGGCGAAAAATTCGGTTTTACCGCTGATTTCCGCGAGTATTCTTTCCGAGGGAAAAACGTATATAAAAAACTGTCCGAAAATAAGCGACGTTTTCGTGATGACGGAAATAATAAAAAGCATAGGCGGAAAAGCGTTTTTCGACGGGGATACGCTCGTTCTGGACGCTTCGACCGTCTGCGACTGGAAATTGCCCGAAGAACTGACAAAGCGTATTCGGGCGTCTTTTTTTACCGTAGGCGCGCTGCTGTCGAGATTTGAAAAAGCGGGCGTATATTCGCCCGGAGGATGCAATATCGGCAAGCGCCCGATAGATATACATATTTCCGCTTTGAAAACGCTCGGCGTTTCGGTTTCCGAGAGCGATTACATATCGTTCAAAGTCAATCGGCGCGACGGAGGGAAAGTCACGCTCAAATTTCCGAGCGTCGGGGCGACGGAAAACGTTATTCTCGCGTCCGTAAGACGGAAAGGCGAAGTGCGGATAGTAAACTGCGCGAGAGAGCCGGAAATAGTCGATCTGCAAGAGTATCTCAATCTTCTCGGTTATAAGGTGAACGGCGCCGGAACGGACGAGATCGTTATCGAAGGCGTAGAGAAACCGAGCGCGAGAGACGTGGAATTCACGCCTTCGCCCGACAGGATCGAGGCGGGAACTTTCCTTCTCGCCGGGGCGATGTGCGGCGGAGAAATCGAGTTCCGGAGAGAATATTTGAAAAATTCTTTAAATATAACTAAAATATTAGGGAATAACGCTTGCAAAATTATCGGGAAAAATGATAAAATATATATAATCAGGTTTACAGGGCGGACAAAAGCGTTCGGAAAAGTCGTTACGGGCCCTTATCCCGAATTCGTGACCGATATGCAACCGCAACTTGCGGCGTGCGCCTGCGTCGCGGACGGAGTGACCGTTATTGAGGAAAAAGTTTTCCCCGAAAGGTTCGCTTACGTGAGCGAACTCAAAAAGACGGGCGCGGATATCGAGGTATTCGGAAACGCCTGCGTTATCGTCGGTAAAAAGAATATCGGCGGCGCGGTTATGTCCGCGGGCGATCTTCGGGGCGGAGCGGCTCTTCTTCTTGCGGGACTTGCCGCGGAAGGACGGTCGGTCATATGCGGAGTTTCGCATATAGACAGAGGTTACGAACGCATCGACGAAAAGTTGAGAGCCCTCGGCGCCGATATAGTCCGCGCGGAGATCTGATTTTAGCGGTTTCCTTTATTCGGGATCTGCCGAGAGGACGCCGTTTGAGGGAACGAACTATGAGACACAGAATTCTGATCACGGTAAGTACGGTAGTCGTCTTTTTGTTGGCGGCTTTCGTTTCGTTCGTCTGGCTTACGCGCGTGAGATACGTTTACGTGAAAGTCGCGAACGACGGAGCGGAAAACGGGATTTACGAATACGCGAAAAAAACGCTCGACGAAAATTTCGAGGGCAAGTCTTTCGTTTTCGTCGATAAAAATGAAATAGAAACCGTTCTACGTAAAAATCCGTACGTCGAGATCGTTTCTCTCAAAAAGGTCTTTCCCGATAAAATAGAAGTGGAACTTTCCGAGAGGAAAGAGTGTTTTTCGGTTTACGACGGAGATAAGTATTATTTCCTCGACAATAAATATCATCTTCTTCGCATCGGTGCCGAGCGCGGCGGCGAAACGGTAACCGAGATTTCGCTTACGGAAGTCGATCTCGATATGTCTTCCGCAGCTCTCGGACAAACGGTCGGCAATAAAGGTCAGAACCTCTTTACGTATATGACTTCGATTTACGACGGCTTGACTTACGCGCCGACGATAATAAACGGTATCGAGATAGACGGGCGCAGAGAGAGGATATATTTTTATACGAGAACGGGCGTTACCATGAGTTTCAGATTCTGGACTTATAATTCCGCCGACAGGATAGCGACCGCGCGTATAATATGCGACAGCGTAAAAGAAGTCGAAGAAAAATACAATTCGTGTTCCGAATACCAAAAGAAAAACGGATTTATTCTTTCTTTGAGAAAAGATTCCGGAGAGGGACTTGAAGATAAAGCGACGGTTTACTGGGACGGCACGGAAAACTGACGGTAATAAGCGAGAACTTATGATAAAGAACAGAGTGACAATACTTGACGTCGGCTCGTCCGGCGTCACGGCTCTCATCGGCGAGAGAGGAATAAACAACACCTTTACCGTGCTTTCCGCGGCGCGACGCGAGTACGACGGTTTTGCGGAAGGGCGTTTTTTTGACGTAGGCGAATTTTGCGGCGCGGTTCAAAGAGCGGTCGGCGAGCTTGCCGAAAACATAAAGGCGGACGTCAAAAAGATTTACGTCGGCGTTCCGGGGGCGTTCGTAAGGCTCGAAAACAGAAAATATAAAATTGCGTATAAGGGAAAGAAAAAGATAAAACAGGTAGATATAGACGATCTGTTCGACGCGGGCAGAGCGGCGGTCGAAAAAGAAGGTTACGAGGTCATATCGCATTCGGACGTCTATTTCGTGCTTGACGACAACCGCAAGGTTTTCGATCCCGTAGGGAATATATCTTCAATGCTCGGCGGAAATCTGACTTATATCCTCTGCGAAAAGTATTTTACAGACGCCGTAAGAAAGGCTTTATCGGGAATAAAAGCGGATAAGATAAAATTCGTTTTCGACGGAAATGCCGAAGGGCTGTATCTTTTAGACAGAGAAATGCGCGAATTTCCGTCGCTTATTATCGACGTCGGCTATATAACCACGTGTTTTTCGATAGTTCTCGGCAACGGAATATTAGCGACGCAGTCCGTCGATTTCGGCGGCGGTATGCTGACCGCGAGATTCGTCGAAAAATTCGATCTCGATTTCGACGACGCCGAAAAACTCAAACGGATGGTCAATTTCGGCATATCCAAAGGCGCTAATTCTTTTTATTCGCTCGAAACGGACGACGGTATAAGACAACTGCCCGTCGGAGAGGTACACGGACAAGTCTGCAAAGGGCTTGAAGAACTCGCGGCTTACACCGAAAAATTCGTCGCCGAAAATTCAAATAAAGTGAAATCGGTGATAAAACTGTACCTAACGGGCGGGGGAATAACGTATATAAGGGGCGCGAAAGACTATTTCGCGTCGAAACTCGGCGTACACGTCGAAATTTTGAGTCCGAACGTTTCGGGATATAACAAAGCGGGGGATTGCTCGGTAATAAGTCTGCTCGATTACGCCCTCAACGATAACAACGAAAAGAAGAGATTTTTCTCTGATTTCTTTAAATTTTAACGGAGGAAAAGAAATGTTGGCTGATAACGGTTTAAACGTATGTAAGATCAAAGTCGTAGGCGTCGGCGGAGGCGGTAGCAACGCCGTAAACCGGATGATAGAAATGAATATAAAGAGCGCGGAATTTGCGGTCGTAAATACCGACAAACAGGCGCTTATGCTGTCGAAAGCCGATCCTATGGACAGGTACGTCATAGGCGAAAGTCTGACTAAAGGTCTCGGCGCGGGCTCCGATCCCGACGTCGGCGAAAGGGCGGCTGAAGAGAGTAAAGACGTTATCGAAGAGATCGTTGACGGAGTCGATCTTCTGTTTATAGCCGCGGGCATGGGCGGCGGAACGGGAACGGGCGCCGCGCCCGTTATCGCCCGCGTCGCGAAAGAAAAGGGCTGTATTACCGTCGCGGTCGTCACTAAACCGTTTTCTTTCGAGGGCAGAAAGAGAGAAGAGAATTCCAAAAAAGGTATTGCAAACCTCACGAAATACGTCGATACGATAGTCATAATACCTAACGACAAACTTCTCGAGGCGTTGCCGAACGACACGTCTATGCTCGACGCGTTAAAGTACGCCGACGACAATTTAAGACAAGGTATCTGCGGGATAGCGGACCTTATTTCCACGCCCGCGATGATAAATCTCGATTTCGCGGACGTAAGGACGATAATTCAGGGACAGGGACTTGCGCATATGGGCGTAGGTCGCGCGAAAGGCGAGAACAGAGTAGTCGAGGCCGTCAGAAAAGCGGTTTCGAGTCCTTTGCTCGAAACGACGATAGAGGGCGCGAGAGGCATCATACTCAACGTAACGGGCGGCAGAGATCTTTCGATAGGTCAGATATACGAGGCGGCGCACCTCGTCCAAGGCGTTATCGACGACGCGGCCAACATTATTTTCGGCGCGAACATAAGGGACGATTATCAGGAAGAGATCGAGATCACCGTCATCGCGACGGGATTCGTTCCGAAGGA
>CADBSX010000162.1 GCA_902797515.1 uncultured Eubacteriales bacterium
CTCGGGCGACTGGTTCTCAAATGAAATGAAAGATCTCGCCGAAGGATATAAGTCGGAAGGATATACGGATACAATGTCAATGATGAGAACTCCGGTCGTAAGTTCTCTTATAGAAAAACTCGACACGATAAACGACGATACGACTCTTTGCGAAGTGATAGATGAGATAGATGCAGGCAAGACGAGTTCTTCGGTCAGCGGCGTTTCTCAAAAAGATTTTGACAGAGTGAAAGAAGCAAGGGGCGTAATGTATACGAATAACGGAAGCACGCATATGGTCATACCTTCGTATTCGACGGCAAAAGATCTTGCGATAGACTTTGTAAGATACATGGCTACCGATAGAGCGAACGAACTGTTCGCATACTATTCTTCGGGCGGAAAACTTCCGTATAAATACGATTTTATGACACAAAGCCCTGAAAAATACGCCGAACTCAACAAAAAACAATCGGCAACGTTGTATTTGCAGACCAAAGTAAGCGAATATTTACAGACACCTTTTACAAAGATATTAAACAATAAAGTGTCGGACTTTCAACGTTACGGCGGATTTAATATTCTGGCGGGAAGTAATACGAGTGATATTTTCAATACTTTCGTTTATACAAATACGAGTGCGCAAGATTTGTATCAGAACGCTATTGATTATTACACTGCGAATAATAACGCAATGTGGAATACTGCGTTAAGAAATGCGGGTATGCTTTAAAACGATATGTTGATCTGTTGCGCCGATTCCTGCGAAAGGATACTGAAATACAATAAAATCGTCGAAAAGCACGAATTAACCCTTACCGCTCTGAAAGGCGGCACGGACAGCGGTCAGATCGCGATTTTCAGCAACGGTAAACAAACGGTCGAAATAAAGACCGAAGATCTTTCCGATGGGAACGGTAACATTTTTGCGGCGAATAATTTTGAATTGTATTACGAAAAATATATTTTCGTTGATAAAAACTGGCAAAAGAACGGTTTTCCCGTAGGTTGGTATCCTGATGCGCTTATTCCGATAAATTCGACTGTTTTTCACGGGGAAAACAAAACGGGAGACGGAAACGTCTGCTTATGGGCGGACGTAAACGTGCCGAAAGGACAAATTCCGGGCATTTATTCGGGGATTTTTCGTATAAACGATATCGACATTGTCGTCAGGCTTGAAGTTTGTGCGGCGGAATTGCCTGCGGAAATAACGCATAAAAGCATTTTTACGTTGAACGGCGAACATATGGCTCATTATGAAGGCGAAACGTCGAAAAAAATGGCCAAAGCATATAACGACTGCCTTTTAAGACATCGCGTATGTTCGGCGATTCCAGATTCCGACGGAAAAACCTCTTGGGCGGACGACGTTGCCGAATATCTTTCGCGCGGCGCAAACACGGTCAATATCCCGTCTCCTTATGCGGAAGAAAAAAACGAAAGATATGGAAACACTCCCGACTATGAAGATTTACTGTCAAGACTTATTCAGTTGAAGGAAAAAAGCATTGAGACGGAGATCGATTTGTTTTCATACGTCGTTTACTACGACTGGATGATCGATGAACCGTTTTATTGCTCTTATGTGAAACGCCGTCGACGGTTTCGTTCGTCCAAGTTGGCGTGCCCATAGCGCAGGCGCGTATGACGAAACGGTTTTCATTAAACGGTATAGGCTTTATCCCGCAGGGGATAAGGTTTTCTTCCGTAGAAACGGCGTAAACCGTACAACCTTTCGCTACGAGATAAGCGGAAAACTGCCACAGTTTTTCAAATCTGCCGTTGCTGTCGGCAATGAACGAAACGTTTTCGCTTTTTAAGTGCGCTGTAATTCTGAAATAATTTGCCATAATTAAATTCTCCTTATAAATTTTTAATTTGATGCAACGTCGCGTTGCTATGCTGTTTTTTGTATTTTTTTGATCTTTCTGTTAGCGTATGGCAGCCAGACGTCGTTTACGAAACACAAAACGTTGTCGTCGGGCTTGCCGTCCTTTTTGCCGTAGCATTGTAAAACTTTATGCGTAGATAAAGAGTATTCGACCGTCACAAAAGGCTTATCCGGTTCGACTGCTTTACGGATAAAGAATATGAGCGATTGTTCTTTTGCTATCCGTTGGTCGTAATTCATACGCCCTACGCAGTGATCCAAATACTCGCCCTCTTTAACGAGTTCTTCCGGAGTTCTCGCTATAACGCATATAAAGTCCTCGTTTTTGTTTCTTTGCAAGGGCAGGTATTTGTTTGCCACGTCAATAAACTTTTCCATATACTTCTTTTTCTCTTCCGCGTCAGCCAAAGCCTTTGCCGTGTGGTATTCGTCTATACGGATATCGTGAAAACGCGTGAAGTCTTTCGGGAAACGGTTTTTATTTAAGGTCATATCCAAATGCAGATAGTCGCAGGCAAAAGCGTAGTCGGAATAAGTGTTTGCGGAAATATTATGCTCGCCGAGATAGTCGAAGAACTTCAGCCACTCGTCGCCTATTACTTTGGAGATAAGCCCGTAACAGTAAGAATATTTAAGCCGTTCCCGTTCCTGTTCCGTTTTCTGCGCTTTAAGGATAGAGATATTGTTTTTGTAAGCGGAAAGGATGGCGGAGACCTTAAAGAACGAATCCCGCATATCCGCTATATTCTCCGTCAGCCATTTGCGGAAGAGTTTGTCTTTTTTAAGTTTAACGAGTAAACTCTTTTTCGTCGCGAGATAAGAAGACAAGCCGAGTTTAAGAAGGAGTTCTGTTTCGGGATATTTTTCGTAAACGCGTAAATACTCTAAAATACACTTTCCGTTAAAGAGTTTATACGCGCTGTATTTGTATTTCGTAAAGCGGTTAAGGTAAGACGCGTTTATTAAAGTAGAGTAAGGATTGTAATACCGTCTTTTAGCGGGATACCATTTGCCGTCTTCGAAGTCTTTGGGCGAATAGTATAAAAACTGATCGTACCAGCCCGTTTTATATCCCATACATAGAAGATGGTTGTA
>CADBSX010000163.1 GCA_902797515.1 uncultured Eubacteriales bacterium
AACGGCGACGATATCCCTTGCGCCGATTTTCAGTTTTTTGTATTTGGTGCGCTTTTTCGCCCCCGAATAACACCTTGCGTCCATCGCGTCGCCGAGTTCGTCGGCGCGGCGGAACGCGCTTACGAGCAACGGTATAAGTACCGGTATAAGCGCTTTAACGCGGGAAAACACGTTTCCGCTCTCGAAGTCCGCCCCCCTCGCTTTCTGCGCGTTTATTATTCTGTCGGTCTCGTCCGCGAGCGTAGGAATAAAGCGGAGCGCGATAGACATTATAAGCGCGAGTTCGTGAACGGGGAATTTCACGAGCGAAAGCGGTTTTAACAGGCTCTCTATCCCGTCGGTAAGGCTGACGGGCGTGGTGGTAAGCGTGAGCACCGAACTGCCCGCGACCAAAGACACGAGCCTAAGCGCGAGAAAGCCCGCGTTTATAAGTCCTTCCCTCGTTACTATCCAGAAAAGAACGTGATCGCCCTCGCCTTTCCGATAGAAAAACACGTTTATCACCGCCGTGAAAATAACGAGGAATATTATCGCCTTTATGCTTTTCAGAACCGACGTGAGCGGAACTCTCGACGCAAAAACCGAAACGAGCATAAATATTATCGCGACGCCGAGCGAAATAAAATTCTGCGCGGTGAATATCATGGCGATATACGCTATAAGAAGAAGTATTTTAATACGGGGATCGAGTTTGTGGACGAAAGATTCCGTAGGATAATACTGACCGAAAGTCATATCCCTCATCATAGGCTCTTTCCTCCGTACGCTTTTATCGTTTTTTCGGTAAAGTCCGCGACGGAATAGTCGGTTTCTATCTTCGTTCCGACTTCCTCGAGCCTTTCGGAAAGGTAAGCCGTGACGGGGACGTCGAGCCGTAAATTTACGAGTTCTTCCGTCTTTGAAAAGATCTCCGCGGGCGAGCCCTGCATGACCGCTTTCCCTTCCGAAAAAACGGCTATGCGCGTACAGTTATCCGCCACTTCGTCCATATCGTGCGAAACGATAACGACCGTCTTGCAAGCCGTGCCGTGAAGATAGTGCAAGAGAGCCATAAGTTCCCTTTTGCCTTTAGGATCGAGCCCCGCGACGGGCTCGTCGAGGACGAGTATTTCGGGCCTTGTCACGATAACGCCCGCTATCGCCGCGCGCCTTTTCTGCCCGCCCGAAAGTTCAAACGGAGACTTCCCCGCCTGTTCGCGAGAAAGCCCGACCATTTCGAGCGCGCCGTAAACCGCCGCGTCTATATCTTCTTTTTTAGCCTCGGGAAAGAAATTCTTATATCCGAAAGCCACGTCGTCGTAAACGGTCTCCGCGAAAAGTTGGTATTCGGGATACTGAAAAACCATCCCGACTTTCGAGCGGAGTTCGCGGTAAAATTTCTTTTTCTTGCTCTTTTTTACGCTCGCCGAAAGATCGCGATCGCCGATTTTGAGCGTCCCTTCCTCTACGGGGATAAGCGCGTTCAGATGCTGGATAAAAGTAGATTTACCGCTGCCCGTATGCCCTATTATTCCGAAAAATTCGCCCTCCTCTATCACGAGCGAAACGCCGTCGAGCGCTTTTTTGGCGAATTTGGTCTTTTTGTTGTAAGTAAAGGTCAGACCTTCCGAAACAATTCGCATAATTTTTCCGAAAGCCCTCCTTTGTCGAGATTTACGCCGTCTATCGGCAATCCCCCTTCTTTGAGTTTTTTGGCGATAAGAGCGGCTCTCGGAAGTTCGAGCCCGCACCTTTCGAGCGTTTCCGCGTCCGAAAATACCTCTTCGGGCGTTCCCGTTTTCGCGATCTTTCCTTCGTTTAAAACGTATATCGCGTCCGCTTCCGCCGCCTCGTCCATATAGTGCGTTATATCTATTACCGTCATGCCCTCTTCCCTGTTCAGAGTCCTTATAACGCTCATTACCTCGCGCCTGCCTTTCGGATCGAGCATCGAGGTCGATTCGTCGAGGATAAGTATTTCGGGATTTATCGCTATCGCACCAGCTATCGCCACGCGCTGTTTCTGCCCGCCCGAAAGCCTCGACGCCTGCGCCTTTCTGAATTCTTCCGTTCCCGTGACCTTCAAAGCGTAGTCTATCCTCTTTTTCATTTCCTCTCTCGGCATACCGATATTTTCCGGACCGAAAGCGACGTCGTCCTCGACTATCGAGGCGACTTGCTGATTGTCGGGATTCTGAAAGACCATGCCCGCTTTTTTACGTATCTCGAAAAGGCTCTTCTTGTCCTGCGTGTCCATACCGAGAACGGTGACCTTGCCCGAAGTAGGGACTAAAAGTCCGTTTATAAGTTTCGCGCAAGTGCTTTTTCCGCTCCCGTTCCTGCCGAGAAGGGCGACGAACGCGCCCTTTTCGACTTTCATACGGAAATCCGAAAGCACCTCTTCGGTCTTTGTTAAATTGTCGTTTACGTCCGTTCCCGAATAGGAAAAACTGACGTTTTCAAACTCTATCGCGTACATTGCGTATTACCGTTTGCGGCGGCGTGGAACGCCGCCGCAAGATATTTACATTTCCTTTCTGTCGAGTATGGCGCGGGAAAGCGTCACCTCGTCGGCGTATTCGAGTTCGCTCCCGACCGGTATCCCGTGCGCGAGCCTCGTCACCTTTATTCCGAGCGGCTTCACGAGCGTGGATATATACATCGCCGTCGCCTCGCCCTCGACGTCGGGATTAGTCGCCATTATGACTTCTTTGACCGCTCCTTCCCGTATCCTCGCGAGAAGTTCTTTTATCCTTATGTCGTTCGGCGTTATCCCTTCCATAGGATTTATCGTGCCGTGAAGGACGTGATACACGCCTTTGAATTCGTGTGCCTTTTCCATGGCGAGCACGTCTTTCGGCTCTTTCACGACGCATATCACCGAGCCGTCGCGCAGCGAACATATATCGCATACGTCCTTGTCGGTAAAATTGCCGCAGACCTTGCAATAACGCACGTTCTTCTTCGCGGATATAACGCTTTCGGCGAATTCCTTCGCCTCTTCCTCGGTCATATTTATTATTTTATAGGCGTATCTCTGCGCCGTTTTAGTTCCGACTCCCGGGAGTTTCGTGAACTGGTTTATAAGTTTCCCTATCGGTTCTATATATTGAGCCATAAATCAGAAAAGTCCGCCCGCGCCGCCGAACGCCCCCATCTTCTCGTTATACATCTCGTCCGCTTTATCGTACGCGTTATTGAGCGCGGCGACGATAAGGTCTTCGAGCATTTCCACGTCGTCCGGATCTACCGCTTTCGGATCTATCGTCACGGACGAAACCACCTTTTTCCCGTTCACGACGACTTTCACGAGTCCGCCGCTCTCGCCGACTATTTCCGCCTCTTCGAGTTCCTGCTGCGCTTTCGCCATCTGTTCCTGCATCTTCTGCGCCTGTTTCATAAGTTGCTGCATCTGATTTCCGCCGCCGAAGCCGCCTCTGTATCCTGCCATAATATATTACTCCTTATTTATTGCCTTATTTTTATTTTTCGGTTCTGACTATATCCTCGCCGAACGCCTTTTTAAGCCTGTCCGTTCCCTCTTTAAAGGGATCTCTTTCGGGCTCTTCCCGTTCTTTTCTGACCTCTATGCTGAAATCCCCGAACGCGGCGACCATTTCGGATATCGTCCTTAAACTTTCCTCTTTCGTTATCTCGCCGTATCCCGAATCGTCCGTCGCGATTATAGTGAGTTTTCCGCCCGAAAGTTCCGCGCGCATTTCCCTGCACGCCACCCATAAAAGAACGTTTCCGTCGGAGCGGAGTTTTCTCACCACCGTTCCCCAGAGCCTCGCACCGCTTATTCCCGCAGGTTTCGGCTCTTCCGTCGCCCTTACCGCGCTCGTTTCCGTTTTTTCCGAAGTTTTGTCCCCGCTTTCGGGAACGGTGAATTCGGGCGGCGCGGGCGGCTCTTCGTAAGCTTTCGCATCTTCTTTTACGGGCGTTCTCTTTTCTTCCGCGGCAGTTTCTTTTTCGCCGCTCCCGTCGTTTTCCGCCGCGCGTCCGACCGTTCTCAATCTCTCGACCTCTCTTTCGAGTTCGGAAACTCTCGCGGCGAGCGCGTCGATATCGTAATCGGCTTTCGGCGTCGCCGCCTTTATAGCCGCCGTTTCAAAAACTATCCTCGGCGTGGAACTGTACCTCAAATCCCCGTCCGCCTCGGCGAAAATTTCCGCGCACCGGAGTATTCTGTTTTCGTCGGCGACGTCCGCGAGCGCTTTGAGTTCCGAATATAAGTCTTCGGGGATGTCGAGTATATCTCTCGCCCCCTCGCACGTCTTTACGACGATAAGTTCCCTTATCCTCGACGCGACGTCCTTACACAGCACGCCGACAGACTTGCCGGACTCGTAAAGTTCCTCGGTGACTTCGAGCGTCTTTCCCGTCTCGGAACGCAGTATATGTCCTATAAGTTCCGTTATCTTGCCCGTATCGGTCGCGCCGAGCACTTCCAAAACGTCGTTATAAGTCAGTTTCCCCTCGCGGTAAGATACGCACGTATCGGCGACCGACAGGGCGTCTCTTATGCTTCCCGCGCCCGCCGCGGCTATCGCCGTCACCGCCTCTTTTTCGTATTCCTTTCCTATCTCGTCGTATATCTTCGCGACGAGCGCGGCTATCTCTTTAGTCGGGATAAGCCTGAAATCGAAACGCATACACCTCGAAAGTATCGTCGGGGGAAGTTTATGGACTTCCGTCGTCGCGAGTATGAAAACCGCGTGTTCGGGCGGCTCTTCGAGCGTCTTTAAAAGGGCGTTGAAAGCCTCGGTCGTCAGCATATGCACTTCGTCGATTATATAGACTTTGTATTTCCCGCTGACGGGCGGATACTGCACCTTTTCGCGCAGATCCCTTATGTTTTCGACTTTGTTGTTGCTCGCCGCGTCCATTTCGAGCACGTCGAGATTAGCCCCGTCGCCGAGCGCGCGGCAGACTTCGCATTTCCCGCACGGCGAGCCGTTCACGGGCGAAAGACAGTTTATCGCCCTCGCGAATATCTTCGCGGCGGAAGTCTTGCCCGTTCCCCTCGCTCCGCAGAAAAGATAGGCGTGTCCTATCCTCTTCGAGTTTATCTGGTTGACGAGCGTCCTTACTATGTGCTCCTGTCCTATAAGTCCGTCGAATCCGCTCGGACGGAACCTTCTGTACAGCGCGAGATACGCCATTTTTTCAGCCTCCTTGCCTTTTTGCTCGGCTTTTCGCGTAATTATCTTTCATTTTCGACTTCGCTCTCTGTATGGCGTTATCGACGGACTTTTCGCTTATCTGCATTTTGTCCGCGATCTCGCCGTAGGAAAATCCCTCGAAATAACAGTCTAAAACGCCGTTTTCCGTTTCGGACAGCCCTGCCCTCAATTCGGCGGCTTTTTCCCTGCGGTTTTCCCTGTCTATAACCGTCCTTTCGGGATCGAACAACAGTTCCGCGAAGTCGAGCGGAAGCGCGTTGTTCAAGGGCGCGTTCCCCTTGTTCCCCGCCTTGCTTACCGCCGTTTTTACTCTCGATTCCGCGCAGAGCCTCGCGAACGGTCCGAACGCGGAATTTTTATCCTCGCAGTAAGTTTCGACCGCCGTCAAAAGCCCTAAAAAGCCTTCCTGTAAGAGGTCTTCTTCGTCGCCGCCGAAAATAAAAAACCTTCTCGAAACGCTCTTTATCATACGGCGATACCTCTCGCAAATGCTCGCGAATACTTCCGTATTCCCTCTCTTATGTAGGGCTATAAGTTGATTATCGGTGTAATCTTCATACATTTTCGGTCTGCCTTACGTACTCGAACACCGCGACGCCGCAAGCGACGGACGCGTTCAACGAATTGACTTTTCCGCGCATCGGGATAGTGAGAGTTCCGTCGCATTTTTCCCTCGTAAGTCTGTTCACTCCCGTGTCCTCTCCGCCGAGAACGAACGCGATCCTGCCCTTTAAAGAGGTCTTGTATATATTCTCTCCGCCGAGTTCGAGGGCGTATATCCAGAATCCCGATTTTTTAAGTTCGTCTATCGCGGAATTGATATTCGTGACTTTCGCTATCCTCACGTGGTTCGCGCTGCCCTCGGAAATGCGCATCACCGCGTCGGTAACGCTCGCGCTCCTGCGCTTGCCTATAATAAGCCCGTCCGCGCCGCCGCACTCGCACACTCTTATTACGCTGCCGAGATTGTGCGGATCTTCCACGCCGTCGGATATAACGACGAGCGAGTTTTCCTTATTTTTCGCCGCCGAAATAATATCCGCGAGTTCCGAATATGCGTAATCGGAAGAATAGGCGATAAAGCCCTGATGCCGACCGCTCCCGCTTTCCCTGTCGAGAACGGACTTGTCCGTAAACTGAAATTTGACGCCCGAACGCCTTATCTCTTTTAAGAGTTCTTCGCCTTCCGCGTCGCGCGTTCCGTTCGCAATAAGTATTTTATCGACCGTCCTGCCGCTCCTTATAAGTTCGCGGACGGAATTTCTGCCTTCCGTTTTCATCTGATTTTTTCCTCGCCGTAATTAACGATATATTCCAGCCTCTCGTACTGTCCGGTAAGATACAGGTAGCCCAAAACCGCCTCGAAGCCCGTCGAAGCGTTGTATTCGGAAACGGTCGCGTGTTTCGCCCTCGTTCCCTTTTTCGCGTTCCTGCCGCGGCGGAATATCTCCGCCTCTTCCTCGGTGAATAGGGATAAAAGCCTGTCCGACTTTTCCGCCTGCGCTCTCGCGCAGACTATATCCGCCGCCTTTTTATTCAGTTCGCCCGCTTTGAAGTCGCCGTTTTCCGACAATTTTTCGCGCACGGAAAGAGTATAAACGGCGTCCCCGACGAAGGCGAGGACTAAAACGCTTAAATTTTTCGCTTTTTCTTTCGATACGGTCTCAAACATATAAGTTTTCCGTTATTCCGTATCATTATATCATATTTTTCTTTTTTTTTCAATGGATTTTAATAAGATTAACGTATCTTATACTATTCTTCTTCGCCGAAACTTTCGTCCTCGACCTGATAAACGGTCGGCTTTTGCGCGGGCTTTTCGCCGTCGCGGCAGAGTTTTACGAGTATCGCGTCGTCGCCTATCCGCTCTATGCATCCGAAACCTATTATAAGTTCGTTCTTCGCGAAAAACGCGTTCTTCTTCCCGGGAACGATTATCGCGCTTATCTTTCCGCTCGGAAAACTTATCACCGCGTCGCTTATCTTTCCGAGGTCTCTTCCGTCCGAAAGGTTTATCACGCTCTTTTTTTTCAAATCGTTGTAGTTTATATCCATAAATTCCCGTCTCCGTATTTTTATACTATGCCCGCCGCCGCCCATATATAACAAATTTCGACTGATTTCGCTAACGGCTGACCTTCGGGCGTCCGCGCCTTGACCGGAAAAACGTCGGGCATCCGACGATGCCCGACGTTTTCTATTAGTTTTTTAATTACAAAATCTTTAAAAATTGTCCGCGTTTATAAACCTGCATATCGTCGGATCGTAATATCTCGACTGCAAGTAATAAAAGCCCGTTTCCGTATCATAGTAATATCCGCGGTATCTGATCGGATTAACGCTTGCCATAGTCCCGCTTTGGTAAGTTATATTTCCCCAAGCGTCGTATTCGTACGTAGCAACTATATTCCCGTTGCTGTCCCGTATCGCCACTATATCTCCGAGCGTGTTCTTGTCGAAATAAAAAAATTCTTCATTATGGGACATAGTTTTTATGTGATTTAAATTCTCTTTATTTTGCATAAATTTCTGAAAAATACTTATCAAGGACAGAATCCCCATTGAACAATTCCTTACAAATTTTATCACCGTTTTCCAAAGGAACTCGTTTTCTTGATTTTGCGTTAATTAAAAAATTTTCCGCTACTTTCCCTAAAGAAATGTCTTTCGATAATTCTACACATTTTTTCATCAATTTAAGACCTTCTTTTTCGTATTTTCTTTCAAAAGCGAAATCAAGATACATTCCATGTAACGATAAACTATAACCAGCAATAAAATCAAAGACGGGATTTATGGTAAAATGTTCTAATCCGATATCGATATATTTTTTCCATATATTTAAATAGGTTTGATAATTATATTGTTTTGGGGAAACGTTTACGTTTCCTTCAATGCTGAAATACCATGCATAACCTATTATTGCAGGCAAAATCTCGTTCGGATCATCCCAAAAAATTTCTTCTAAATAAAGCAATAATGTATCATAATCCATAATTTGCTCGTATTGTTTTATTTTATCGTCAAAGAAAAACATTTTATCCCCCGACAACAAAAAACGTCCCAATACGAACAAGACCATCTACAATCATGTAGCGCAATTCAAGCATTTCACCACCATATTCCATTGTTAATATATTAGGGTTACTTGCAAGCAAACTGCCGCCAGCTAACACCTTTCCAATCAAATTTTTAACTGATTGCTCCGTTACATTATTTAAAACTTTGTTTAAAAGATGTTTTCCTTGAAGAATATGCGAGAATTTATTAGTATCAAGAGATGCTTTTAATCCTAATTTTGCAGCTCGTACTCCGATGCCATTTGCATATGTCCCACCAGCAATATAACCAATGCCATAGCCAACAGCCGCCCCTATGCCCGCTCCAATTATTCCTCCACCAAAAACACCTAAAATGGTCCAACCTGCGAGCTCCCAGCCCGTTGCTCCATTTTCTTCTGCAATATTATAAGCAATTACGCCACCTGCCGTGGCTCCGACAATTCCACCAATTATTGCACCTATTAAAATTGCTGTGGAAATCAAAAACTCTCCCGTGGGATCCGTAAACATTATCGGATTATTATTGCAGTAGG
>CADBSX010000164.1 GCA_902797515.1 uncultured Eubacteriales bacterium
AAACGCGGGCAAGACGATAATCCTTTCCACTCACATTTTTTCTCTCGTCGAAAAGATCTGCGACAGAGTAGGGATAATAATAAACGGAAAAATGATCGTTTCGGACACGCTTACGAATCTCACCAAAGAAAAAAATCTCGAAGAGGTGTTCTTCGATATCTACAAAGCGGAGGTCGGCGAAGATGCGTAACGTATTTATCATAATGAAAAAGGAACTTAAAAGGTTTTTCACGGACAAACGGCTTTTGCTTACTCTGTTTCTCCCGGGAGTCCTTATCTTCGCGATCTATTCGGTAATGGGAAACGTTATGCAAAACGTTATGCGCGGCGACGACGGCTACGTTCCGAAGATCTGCGTTATAAACGAAACCGACGAGTTTTCCGAAAAACTCTCGCTTATAGGCTTTAATTACGAAAAGAAGGAGTTTTCGACTGCGGAAGAGGCGAGAACGGCTTTGAAGGAAAATAAAATTGACCTCGTCGTCGAATACGAAGAAGATTTCGAGGCAAAGCGCGCCGCGCACGACGGAGACGAAAGTTTGCCCGCCCCGACGGTGAAGGTCGTTGGAAACTCGACGGACGCAAATTCCTCGGCTTGCGCGGCGGCGGTATCGGCGGCGCTTTCCATGGCGTCGGCAAAAGTGTCGTATAACGTCGTAAACGAGGACGCGGCGACGGCGGAAGATACGTCAGTTATGATAATTTCGATGATACTTCCGATGATTTTGCTTATGCTGTTGTTCTCCGGCTGTATGGCGGTCGTAACGGAGTCCATCGCGGGCGAAAAGGAAAGGGGAACTATCGCGACGCTCCTTATAACGCCCGTAAAGAGAAGTCACATCGCGCTCGGAAAACTTCTCGCGCTGTCGGTGACTTCGCTCGTTTCGTCCGTTACGTCTTTCGTGGGAGTGATAGCCTCTTTGCCGAAACTCGTAGGCGGTTCCGTCGCGCTCGATCTCGGCGTTTACGGGATAGGCACTTACGCGGGCACTTTCGGAGTGGTCGTGATGACCGTACTTATATTCACCGTCCTTTTGTCCGTCGTTTCGACGCTCGCGAAAAGCGTGAAAGAGGCGTCTCAACTCGCCCTGCCCGTAATGGTGCTCGCTCTTATGGCGGGAATATTCTCTATGTTTGTCAAAAGCGATGCGACGTGGCAGTATTTCGTGCCCGTGTTCAATTCGGCGAAATGCCTTTCGGCGCTGTTTTCAAAAAAACTGAACGCGGTGAATCTGGTTATCACGTTAGGCGTGAACGGCGCGTTTACCGTCCTCGGCGTATTTTTACTCGCAAGACTTTTCAACAGCGAAAGAGTTATGTTTAATAAATGATAACGCGGCCGCCGCCTCGCTTTCGGCGAGGCGGCGGCATTTTCAGCCCCGCCCTCTCTACGCATCGTAGAGAGGGCGGGGCGGTTCGCGTAGAAAAAATATCTTAAAAGTAGGTTTACAACGCGGTGAAAATATAGTATAATAAGAGCGGAAGAAAACGAAGGGGGAAAAACTATGGATCCCGTGATACTCGGAAGAACGATAGCGGAACTTCGGAAGAAAAAGGGGCTTACGCAGGCGGAACTCGCGGAAAGACTGCGCGTCAGCGACAAGACGGTGAGCAAATGGGAAAACGGATCGGGCTATCCCGAAATAACGCAGATCCCCGCGCTCGCGAAGGTGTTTTCGGTGACGACGGACAGGCTTTTGAGCGAGGAAAGAGAGGGGATAACGGTCGCGGGAACGGTCATTTGCGACATAGTTAAAAACGTCGATTATTTTCCAGAAAAAGGAATGCTCGCAAACATTTTATCGACGAGCCGTTCGGTCGGCGGATGCGTTTGCAATACGGCTGTCGATCTCGCGCGGATAGACAGGACTATCCCCGTATCGGCGATAGGAAAGACCGGTGACGACGAGTACGGCGACTTTATTATTTCGGTATTGCAGTCGAACGGCGTTGACGCGTCGGGGATAATAAGGGAAAAGTCGGCGGCGACTTCTTTCAGCGACGTTATAAGTCTCGCGTCGGGGGAAAGGACTTTCTTTTCCTGTCGAGGCGCGAACGCGACTTTTTCGCCCGACGAGATAAACGCGGAGAGCCTGTCGTCTAAAATGCTGCACGTCGGATATATTTTCCTTCTCGACAAATTCGACGGAAAGGACGACGAATACGGCACGGGAATGGCGAAACTTCTCGCGCGGGCGCAGGCGGCGGGAATAAAGACTTCCGTCGATATGGTCAGCGGAAACGACATAGCGCAAAAAGCGGCGGTCGCGGTCGCCGCGTTTAAGTTTTGCGATTACGTCATAGTGAACGAGTTGGAGGCTTGCGGAGTCGCGGGCGTGCCGCCGAGGGAAAAAGACGGAACGCTCGACGTAAAGAACGTCCGCAAGGCTATGGAATATATTATGAACGCGGGCGTGAGAGAAAAAGTGATCGTCCACGCGAGAGAGGGCGGTTTCTGTCTGTCGGTAAACGGCGATTTCACCGCGGTCGGCTCGCTTTGCGTGCCGAAAGAGATAATAAAGGGAAACGTCGGCGCGGGCGACGCGTTCTGCGCGGGCTGTCTGTATTATATATATAAAGGAAAGACGGACGAAGAGATACTCTCGTTCGCGTCCGCGGCGGCGGCGATAAGTCTCACCGAGGAAAATTCGGTGGACGGCATGCGTTCGGAAAAGGAAATACTGAAATTCGCGGGAAACTTTTCTCGCAGGGAAATATAGGATTAACATACCCTATCAATAGTTTCCGAAAAGGCGGCTTTTCCGCGCTTTTTGGCGACCGCTCACTCGATGTACGGCAAGTACACCTTCGTTCACGCTCACCGAAAATCATCGAAAAATACGCTCTTTTCGGTGCTTTGCATTTTGAGGGGCAAGAAAGTGCCCCGTGATTTAATAACAGTTTAAGATTAACATACTCGTTAAGGCGAGGCAAACGACCAAAGTCGTACTTGCCGTACCACGAGGGCGTTTAACAAAGCCTTAACCGCTTTCTTGCCCCTCAAAAAAACTATTGATAAGGTATGTTAATCCTATTTAAAGGGGATATATAAATTTAAAGGGGATATATAAAATGCTTGTAAATCTTAACGGCGTTCTTAAAGACGCGCAGAAAAAGGGATACGCGGTCGGGCTTTTCAATACCACCGACACGGATATGCTCGAAGGAGTTATCTCGGCGGCGGAAGAACTGCGTTCGCCCGTGATACTCGGCACGGCGGAAGTGCTACTTCCTTACGGCGAACTTTCGCTTATCGCCCCGTCGATAATCGCAGCGGCGAAGAGGGCGACCGTTCCCGTAGTCGTTCACTTCGATCACGGTCTGTCTTTTCAGAGATGTATGGAGGCGCTTAAACTCGGCTTTTCGAGCGTTATGTTCGACGGCTCGGCTGATTCTCCCGAAGAAAATCTGAAAGAGACCGCGGAAGTAGTCCGTATCGCTCACGCTTTCGGCGCGACCGTCGAGGGCGAGATAGGACACGTAGGCGAGGCGGCGAACGGCGACGGCGACGTTTCGGATATGTACACCACGCCGGAAGAGGCGGTGAATTTTATAGAGGTGACGGGCGTTGACGCGCTCGCGGTCGCGATAGGCACGGCGCACGGCGCGTACAAGACCAAGCCGAAACTCGATATAGAAAGACTTGCGAGAATAAGGAAAGCGACTTCCGTTCCTCTCGTTCTGCACGGCGGATCGGGACTTTCGGACGACGATTTCAGAAACACCGTGAAAAACGGCGTCGCGAAAATAAACATATTTACCGACCTCTGCGTCGCGGGCGCGAACGCAATGAAAAAGGGATCGGAAGAGGGAAAGGGCTACCTCGATATAAGGACTGAAAAAACGCTCGCCGTAAAAGAGGCGGTAATGAAAAAAATGCGTCTTTTCGGCTCGGACGGCAGGTATTGAGCCTTTGAATATGCCCGAAAAAAACAAATACCGCGATTTTTTTGCGGTATTTTGTTTTATGTGCCGCAATTTACTTGAAAAAATTATCAAAATATTATAAAATATTCTACGGACTGTATATAAGGCAGGGCTCGTTTCGGCGAGCGCCGAATTAACGTAAAGACAAAAACAATATCAAAACTTTATTCAGGAGGATTTTTTAATGGCAAAGAAAAAGTACGTTTACCTCTTTACCGAGGGAAATGCCAAGATGCGCGAACTTCTCGGAGGTAAGGGCGCAAACCTCGCGGAAATGACGAATATCGGACTTCCCGTCCCGCAAGGTTTCACTATTTCGACCGAGGCTTGCACTCAGTACTATGAAGACGGAAGACAGATAAACGACGATATAAAAGCCGAAATTATGGAATATATCGCCAAAATGGAAGAGATCACGGGCAAGAAATTCGGAGATAACGAAAATCCGTTGCTCGTTTCCGTCCGTTCGGGCGCGAGAGCGTCCATGCCGGGCATGATGGACACGATTTTAAACCTCGGCTTAAACGAGGACGTCGTTGACGTTCTTATAAAGAAGTCAAACAATCCGAGATGGGCTTGGGACTGCTACAGAAGGTTTATTCAGATGTATTCCGACGTCGTTATGGAAGTCGGCAAGAAATATTTCGAGAAACTTATCGACGAGATGAAAGAGAGAAAGGGCGTCACCTACGACGTGGAACTCACGGCGGACGACCTCAAAGAACTCGCCAACCAGTTCAAAGCGGAATACAAAAAACAACTCGGCGAGGATTTCCCGACCGATCCGAAGGAACAACTCTTCGGCGCGATCAAAGCCGTTTTCCGTTCGTGGGACAACCCAAGAGCCAACGTTTACAGAATGGATCACGATATTCCGTACAGTTGGGGAACCGCGGTCAACGTTCAGATGATGGCGTTCGGAAATATGGGCGACGACTGCGGCACGGGCGTTGCGTTCACGCGTAATCCCGCCACGGGCGAAAAGGGACTTATGGGCGAATTTTTGATGAACGCGCAGGGCGAGGACGTCGTCGCGGGCGTCCGTACTCCGATGCCTATTTCGCAGATGAAAGAGGTCCTTCCCGACGTTTACGATCAGTTCCTGAAAGTCTGCGATACGCTCGAAAACCATTACAGGGATATGCAGGATATGGAGTTCACCATAGAGCAAGGCAAACTCTATATGTTGCAGACCAGAAACGGCAAGCGTACCGCCGCGGCGGCGATCAAGATCGCTTGCGACCTTATAGACGAGGGCATGATAACCGAGCAGGAGGCTCTTTTGCAGATAGACGCGAAGACGCTCGATATGCTCCTTCATCCGACTTTCGACGCGAAAGCCCTTAAAGACGCGGACAAGAACAACGTAGTCGGAAAAGGCATAGCGGCGTCCCCGGGCGCGGCTGCGGGCACGATAGTATTCACTCCCGAAGACGCGGTAACGCAGGGCAAAGCCGGCAAGAAAGTAATTCTCGTAAGGCTCGAAACTTCGCCCGAAGACATCGAGGGCATGAAGTACGCGCAGGGCATACTGACCGTCAGAGGCGGACAGACTTCTCACGCGGCGGTCGTCGCGAGAGGTATGGGCACGTGCTGCGTATCCGGCTGCGGCGACATAAAGATGCACGAAGAAGAGAAGTACTTCGAACTCGGCGGAAAGACCTTCCGCGAGGGCGACGAACTCTCACTCGACGGCTCGACGGGCAATATCTACGATATAGCGATAAACACCGTTCCGGCGGATCCGAACAGCGGATACTTCGGAAGAATAATGAAACTCGCGGACAAGTATAAGGCTCTCGCGGTAAGGACGAACGCGGATACTCCCGCCGACGCGAAGAGAGCGGCGGAACTCGGCGCGCAGGGCATAGGGCTTTGCCGTACCGAGCATATGTTCTTCGGCGCGGGAAGGATCGACAAATTCCGTGAAATGATCTGTTCGGAAACGAAGGAAGAGAGAGAAAAGGCTCTTTCCGCGATCGAACCGATGCAGCAGGCGGACTTCGAGGGGCTTATGGAAGCTCTCGACGGACAACCCGTCACGATAAGATTTTTGGATCCGCCGCTCCACGAATTCGTTCCGACCGAAGAGGCGGACATCAAGGCTCTCGCGGACGCGCAGGGCAAGACGGTCGCGGAGATCAAACAGATATGCGATTCTCTTCACGAATTCAATCCGATGATGGGACACAGAGGATGCAGACTCGCCGTTACCTATCCCGAGATCGCGGTAATGCAGACCAAAGCGGTTATAAAAGCGGCTATCGCCGTTCAGAAACGCCATCCTTCTTGGAAGGTTGAGCCTGAAATAATGATCCCGCTCGTAGGCGAAGTCAAAGAACTCGCGTACTGCAAAAAGACGGTCGTCGAAACCGCCGACGCGGTGATAAAAGAGGCGGGCGTCGAACTTAAATACGAAGTCGGAACCATGATCGAGATCCCGAGAGCGGCTCTCACCGCCGACGAGATAGCGAAAGAGGCCGAATTCTTCTGTTTCGGAACGAACGATCTCACGCAGATGACCTTCGGATTCTCTCGTGACGACGCGGGCAAATTCCTTCCGTCCTACTATTCGGCGAAGATTTACGAATCCGATCCGTTCGCGAGGCTCGATACCACGGGCGTCGGCAAACTTATGGAGATGGCTGTCAAACTCGGGCGTCAGACGAGAAGGGATCTTCACTGCGGAATATGCGGCGAACACGGCGGAGATCCGTCGTCCATCGAATTCTGTCACGAGATAGGGCTCGATTACGTATCCTGCTCGCCTTACAGAGTTCCTATCGCGAGACTTGCCGCCGCGCAGGCTAATAT
>CADBSX010000165.1 GCA_902797515.1 uncultured Eubacteriales bacterium
CGTCGGCGTGAAAAGAGAGTACGTTACCGCGCTCACGTATTTCATATATCCGCCCTTCGTCATCAGAGCGTGGCTCGCTATAACGCAATCTTTCGGCGTTTCCTTAAATCTTTCGCCGAGCAATTTTCTTACAAGCATAAAATTTCTCCGTCCGTTAATAAAGTTAAACGAAAGATAATTATACCTTTCTATTCTATTAGTATAAACTAATTTTCGCAAAATGTAAAGTCATTACGCGAAAAAACGCCCGCGCGAATTATAATTTTTAAGAACGGTGCGAAAAACGCTTGAAAAAAAAAGCGTGCGACTGTATAATAATAAGTAGTAAAATGTAAGGAGACGAATATGGACGTCAATACTCTTGCCGTAAACACCGTAAGAGTGATATGCGCCGAAGCTATAGAAAAGGCGAAGTCGGGACATCCCGGACTTCCCCTCGGCAGCGCGCCTATCGCCTACACACTCTTTAAAGAACACCTTAAATTCAATCCGAAAGATCCGTCTTTCAAAGACAGAGACAGATTTATACTTTCCGCCGGTCACGGCTCGATGCTCGACTACGCTCTGCTCCACCTGTTCGGATACGACGTATCTATGGAAGATATCGAAAATTTCCGTCAGAGCGGCTCGAAAACGCCGGGGCATCCCGAATACGGACACACTCCCGGGATAGAGACGACGACCGGTCCTCTCGGACAAGGCATCGCGAACGCCGTCGGTATGGCGATAGCGGAAACGAGGCTCGCCGCCGAGTTCAACAGAAAAGGTTTCCCGATAGTCGATCACTACACCTACGCCCTCTGCGGCGACGGCTGTATGATGGAAGGAATAGAATACGAGGCGGCGTCGCTCGCGGGCACGCTCAAACTCGGAAAACTTATAGTTTTGTACGATAAAAACAATATCACGATAGAGGGCGACACCGACGCGGCGTTCACCGAGGACGTCGGAAAAAGGCACGAAGCTCAAGGCTGGCACGTACAGTACGTAACGGACGGCAACGACGTGCGCGCCATATCCAAAGCGATAGCGAAAGCAAAAAAAGAGACCGAAAAACCGTCGCTTATCATAGTCAGAACGGTTATAGGATACGGCTCGCCGAAACAGGGCACGGCGGCAGTCCACGGCGCTCCGCTCGGACAAGAAGGCGTGACCGAACTCAAAAGAAATCTCGGTTACGACTATCCCCCGTTCACCGTTCCCGAAGAAGTTAAAAAGCACCTCGCAAAGTACGCCGTTCAGTGCGAAAAAACGCAGGAAAAGTGGAACGAACTCTTTGCGAAATACAAAAAGACTTATCCCGAAGTCGCGGAAAGATACCTCGCGTTCACCGAAAACAGACTGCCCGAATTTTTAAAGGACGACGCTCTTTTCGACTTCGCAAAGCCCGACGCGACGAGAAATACGAGTTTCAAGGTTTTGAACAGGCTCGCGGAAACCGTTCCTAACCTTATAGGCGGCAGCGCCGATCTCGCCCCGTCGAACAAGTCGGATATGAAATCGAGAGAATACTATTCCGCGGAAAACAGAGCGGGATCGAATATACACTTCGGAATAAGGGAACACGCCATGGCGGCGATAGCGAACGGTATGGCTCTGCACGGCGGTTTAAACGTTTACTGCGCGACTTTCTTCGTCTTTTCCGACTATATGAAAAACGCGATGCGCCTTTCCGCGCTTATGAACCTTAACGTGACTTATATCCTCACGCACGATTCGATAGGCGTCGGCGAGGACGGTCCGACGCATCAGCCCGTGGAACAACTCGCGGGACTGCGCGCTATTCCGAATATGAAAGTATTCCGCCCCGCGGACGGAAAGGAAACGGCTTACGGCTGGATTACCGCGCTCACGGGGAAAGGTCCTACCTGCCTCGTTCTCACGCGCCAGAATCTGCCGCAATACGATAATTCCAACATCAACGCCATGCGCGGCGCGTATATCCTCGAAAAAGAGGACGGCGAAAAGCCCGACGCGATATTGCTCGCCAGCGGCTCGGAAGTCGAACTCGCGGTAAAGGCGAAAGCCGCTCTGAAAGAAGAAGGAATATCCGTCAGAGTGGTTTCCGTTCCCTGTATGGAACTCTTCGACGCGCAGTCGGACGAATATAAAGAACAAGTACTTCCCCCGTCCGTCAGAGCGAGAGTCGCGATAGAGGCGGCGACGCCCGACTGCTGGTATAAATACGTCGGTCTCGACGGAAAGGTTATCGGTATGACTACTTTCGGCGCGTCCGCGCCTTTCAAAGACCTGCTCGTGAAATACGGATTTACCGTTGAAAACGTGACGGCGAAAGTGAAAGAAACTCTCGGAAAATAAAATAGCGAATAACGCTTGCGGCGGTCGCGTTTCAAACGCGACCGCCGCTTTTTATTGAAGAATCTACCGTAATTCAGGCGAGATCCTATGACCATACCCCGCGAGCGGGGCCCCTGTCCAAAATATTTTGCTAATGCAAAACATTGACATAAGCAGGGCAAGA
>CADBSX010000166.1 GCA_902797515.1 uncultured Eubacteriales bacterium
AAATGCGGAATTTAAAGAACTTTTTTTCAGCGTCCGTACTTTTTCTTGGCGTTTCTAAACTCCGAGATTTCTCGACTACACTTCGTTCCGCTCGTCAATGTCCGCTTGAAAAGCGGATATTCTTGCCGAGACTCCACGCAGTGGAAACGGCAATAATGACAATAGAAAGAAGTCGGTTCAGAATGACACTTAATTTTACTGTCATCCTGAAACCGTCCTCTTGCCCTGCTTATGAAGGATCTCGCTTTAATTAAAGTAGATTCTTCATTTGCCCGTCATAGATTGCCCGTTTCAGAATGACACAACTCACGCGCGGCGGGGAAAAGTACGAAAGGAAAATCACGACGCGCGGTCGAAAAGCCGAACGCAGAACGCCGTCATATCGTCTTTTGCCTCGCCGCCCGAAAGAAATAAAGCCTTTTCGAGTATGTTGTCCGCCAGCGTTTTCGGATTCAACGCTTTTTGCGACGACAAAAACGCAACGAGGTCGCCCGACGAGCCGAAAGCGTCGGTTATTCCGTCGGACATAAATATTATCACGTCGCCCGATTTCAGGGAAGTTCTGCAAATCGTCGGATTTACTTCTTCGAGGATGCCGAGCGGCAGGGATTTTCCCTCTATTATCTTTACCGCGTCTTTCGTTATGATGAACGAATACGGCGAGCCTATTTTTATGAAGTCCGCGCCGCCCGTGAAAAGATCGACCACGCCTAAATCCAAGGCGGTAAAATCGTCCGCGCGGCTCATGGCGAGGAGTTTATTGACGGTAGGAAGTATCACGTCGGAAGAAAGTCCCGCCTTGTAAAAGGTTTCGACGAGGGAAAGGGCGGTCGAAGAGGTCGCCTCCGCCTCTTTTCCGCTGCCCATGCCGTCGTTTAAGGCGATAAGGAATTTACTCTCGGAAAGTTGCGTCACCGAGTGCGTGTCGCCGCTTCTCGTCTTGTCGGATTTGGTGGCGCGCGCTATCCCGAAAGCCGCGTCGAGCGTCGGGGCGCGTTTTAAAGTCACCGCCGCGAGTTCGTGGTTGAGGTTTACTTTCGACGTGATAACGACGTTATAGCCCGTTATTTCTTTTATCGACTTCAAAAAGGCGGGCTTTTCGAGACTTTTTTGAGGAAGAGTGAGGTTTATTTCGGAATCGGTTCCGTCGCCGAACACGAGCGCCTCGGAAACGTATATACCGCATCCGGCGAGATTTTTGAATAATTTTTTTTCCGTATCGCGCTCGAATTCCAACTGTTTGTTCATAGAATAGGCAAGTCCTTTTAACGCGTCGGAAAGTCCTTTCGTCTGCGACGTGACGAGTTTTCCCGCGTTTTCGAGCGCCTCGGCGTTCTCTTTTTCCCTTTCGTACTGTTTTATAAGTTTATTTACCGCTTCGGTCACCGTTTCGGGATAGGAACAGCAGTCGGAAAACGCCCGCGGAAGATCGACGAGATTGAGTTTTCCTTTCGCGAAACCGAAAGACACGATCTCTTTTAATTGTCTGAAATCCGGTTGACCTTTATTTCTGCATTTGCCGAGCGCGGAACAGTTCGCGCACACCGACGCCAGCACTTCTTCGGCGGTGTTTTCCCGTATCGCGTCTTCGGAAAGCGATTTTTGTTTGAGTTTTTCCATCGAAGAGGTCATTTCGTCGAACACGGCGGCTATCTCGTAGAGTTTTCCCGATATTGCGGAACGGCTTAAATTCGCCGAGTACCTGCCGAGGTTGTCGGACTTGTAGAGGGCTATGCCGTCTTTGATCTTTTTGAGCGCGGCGGCGGGCGTGAAAAGATATACGACGGGCGGAATAAGCATTACGACGGCGTAGAGTACGTCGTCGGTTTTATATACGTCGGTAAGTATCCAGAGCGCGGCTTGTACGGCGACCGAGCAAAAAACGGTCGCGAGTTTAGAGCGTTCGGCGAAAGCCATGGCGGCAAGGGCGGTAAGGCAGAGTATTCCCATAGGACCGAAAGAGCCTTGGCAAAGACACGGCGGGATAGCGGTTATGACCGCCGCCGCGGCGGTCAGACCTTTCGGAAAGAGGGAAGAGCAGAAAAGTATGATAAGAACGCTGAACGCTATCCACGGATAGACGGTGAAAGCGGCGCACGCGCCGTAGCCCGCGGCGCAGTAAATAAGCGCGGCGGCGATGAATTCGTCGGTGGATACGCGGTACTTTACGCCCTTTAACAGCCAGACTTTCGCGCCCGAAGTCATTACGAGCGCGGCGGCGACGACGCAGACGGACGCTATGATCCTGTATAAGACGGGAAAGCCGTCCGCGGCGATGGCGAAGGGAAGTATCGAAAGCACGGTGAGAGGGATTATTTCAAACGACGGCGTTCTGACGAATTTTTTGAGCGCGACGTAAAGACTGACGAATATCGCGCCGCCGCCCGCGCCTATCGCTATCGTCTTTGCCGAAAGCGACGGGATAAAAGTCACGGCGTAGAGTATGAACGAGATCGCGGGATTGAGCCCCGCGCCGAGATTTCCGACGAGAAGGGCGAGAGAAAAAGGCGAGAATTTCCCGTCCGCGAGAGTTATGAAGAAATAGCCCGCGAAAGAGAGAAGGTATTTGAAAGCGAGTTTGTAGTCTGCGTTTTTTTTCATAAAAAATCCTATACGTTTCGATTTGTTTTTAAGTCGATTATATAGGATTTCAGGCTGAAAATATTAAGATAAAAAGACGAAAAATGATAATATATGTATTATTCTCGGTTGGCATAGGATAACGATCCTATTTCACTTCTTCCGCGCCCGTTTTTCTGACGCTCGCTTTAAAGACGTTTTCCTTTCCGAAAAGGCGGGAAATTTCCGCGACGTAATTTTCGGTCTCGTCGTCTTTTACCACCGCGAGGATAGAGCCGGCGAAGCCGCCGCCGTGAACTCTGACCGCGCCGTTTCCGATTATTCTGCGCGAGAGTTCTATGCCGAGTATGACGCGCTGATCGGTTTCGGCGGGCACGGCGCAGTTTTGCAGCCGCGTAAGGCTCGAAAAGCCCGAATCGTTCACCGCTTTAAGGAATTTTTGCGCGTCGTTTTCCGAAAGGGCGGCGCACGCCTCGTCCACGCGCTCGTTTTCCTCGTAGAAATGCAGGGCGCGCAGAACGGCTCTGCCGCTGTATTTTTTCATAAGTTCGGGCAGTGCGTCGCGGTATTTTACGTAAGGCACGTCGCGAAGGACTTTTTCCCCGAAATATCCCGCTATCTCTTCCATTTCGGAGCGTATCGCGGCGTAGTGCGGCGTGAGAGCCGCGTGGTCGCCGCCCGTGTTGGTTATAACGAGCGTATATCCTTCTATCATCGAATACTTTTCTATCACGGGCGAAGTCGGAACTTTGAAATCGAGGCGCGACAGCGAGCCTATCGCTATCCCGCTCTGATCCAGAAGGCCGCACGGCTTTCCGAAATATACGTTTTCCGCGTATTGCGAAATAACCGCCTTATCCACAGCGGAAAGCCTTCCGCCGAGGTAGAGAGAATTGAAAATTTCCGAAATAAGAACTTCGTACGCGGCGGAAGAAGAAACTCCCGCGCCCCTGAACACGTCGGACGTGAGGTACGCGGTAAAACCGCCGATATCGAAACCTCTGTCCTTTATCGCCCTCGCGACGCCGCGCGTCAGCGCGACGGACGTTCCCTTTTCTTTCGGGGAAACGCTTAAATCGGACAGATCGACCGTGAAAGGCGAATAGCCTTCCGAACATATCTTCACTTTTCCGTCGTCTCTCTTCGCGACCGCCGCGAGTATGTCGCAGGAGATCGCCGCGACGAGCACGAGCCCGTGGTTGTGATCGGTGTGATTGCCGAGTATCTCCGCCCGCCCGGGGGAAGAGAAAAAGCGTTCGGGCGCAAAGCCCTCGTTTTCGGTAAAGGCGGCGGAAAGCGAGGAAAACCTCTTTCCGAGCCTCTCTTCGTCATAATTGTTGCCGTAATATCTCGCGTAGTCCATAGTAAGTTCATTATATCATTTTTACGCCCGAAAGTAAAGCGTAAAAACGGGCAAAAAGTCCTCTTCGCGAGTTTTCGGCAAGTTTTTTTCGCGGGAATTTCGCAAAGAGCGTTAAAACGATTGCAAAAATCATTATAATGTGTTAGAATAGTTAGGCTATAAATTCACACCCGAAAGGTCGCCCCTTCGTGCCTTCAAAATCTCAATCGGAAGGAAAAAGGGCGGAAAAACACGCTTTTCGGGGAGGAATAACGGAGGAATAAATTATGGCAGTAACTTCTATGAAGCAACTTCTCGAAGCGGGCGTCCACTTCGGACACCAGACGAGAAGATGGAATCCGAAGATGAAAAAGTACATCTACGGCGAAAGAAACGGTATTCACATCATCAATCTCGAACTCACCGTGAACCTCGTCGAAGAGGCATACAATTTCGTCGTGGAACAGGCGAAAGCGGGCAAGACCGTACTCTTCGTCGGCACTAAAAAGCAGGCGCAGGAGGCCATTCAGCAAGAGGCGGAAAGGTGCGGTATGTACTACGTCAATTCGAGATGGCTCGGCGGCACGCTCACCAACTTCAAGACGATAAAGACGAGGATCGAAAGGCTCAACAAACTCGACCTTATGGAAAAGACGGGCGAATTCGATCTCCTTCCTAAAAAGGAAGTTTTAGGTCTTAAAGCCGAGAGAGACAAACTTCTCTATAACCTCGGCGGAATAAGGGAAATGAAAGCCCTTCCCGGGATAATGTTCGTCGTCGATCCTAACTGCGAGCAGAACGCGGTCAAAGAGGCGAGAAAACTTCATATCCCCGTCGTCGCGATCACCGACACCAACTGCGATCCCGATCTCGTCGATTACGTCATTTCGGGCAACGACGACGCCATAAGAGCGGTAAAACTTATCGCGTCGCTGATAGCGGACGCCGTTATCGAGGCTAAACAGGGCGAGGACGCCGTAAGACATAACGTCGAGGACGAGGAAAACGCCACTATGGAATCGCTCACCGAAAGCGCCGAAGAGGTAAAGGAAGAAACCGAGACCGCCGAAGAGACGGTCGAAGAAAAGTCCGAGACCGAAGAGACGGTCGCGGAAAACGCCGAGGCGCAGGAATAATTACGGAAACGGAAGGAGATATTATATATGAATTTCACCGCACAGGACGTTAAAACGCTCCGCGAGAGAACGGGCGCGGGCATGATGGATTGCAAGAACGCTCTCGTCGAGACGGACGGAGATATGGAAAAGGCGATAGACTTTTTGAGAGAAAAAGGCATAGCGAAAGCCGCGAAGAAAGCGGGCAGGATCGCCGCCGAGGGAATTGTCGATAGTTATATCCATATGGGCGGAAGAGTCGGCGTTCTTCTCGAAGTGAACTGCGAGACCGACTTCGTCGCGAGAGGGGATATGTTCAGGGAATTCGTCCACGACATCGCTCTTCAGATCGCGGCGGCTAATCCGCAGTACGTTAAATCCGAGGACGTTCCCGCCGAAGTTCTCGAAAAGGAAAAGGCAATACTTCGCGCGCAGGCTCTCGAAGAGGGCAAGCCCGAAAAGATAGTCGATAAGATGGTCGAGGGAAGAATAAAGACCTTCTACGAGGACAACTGCCTTCTGAATCAGAAGTTCGTAAAGGATCCGGCGAAAACGATCGAGCAGTACCTTATCGAAACGACCGCGCAGATCGGCGAAAAAATCTCGATAAGAAGATTCGTCCGCTACGAGATGGGCGAAGGCTTGCAGAAAAAAGAAGAAGATCTCGCCGCCGAAGTGCAGGCGCAGGTCGAGGCGATGAAGAAATAATCTTCGGTAATATCGGATACGGGGTTTTCCGTTCGGAAAAAGTTCCGACAGTCCCCCTTTTCTTTCGGTAAAACGATACGGAGCGGGGGCGCGTTATAACGCCCCCTTTTGTTTATATTATGGAAATGAAACCAAAATACAAAAGAATACTTATAAAGATAAGCGGCGAGGCTCTTTCGGGCGGCAAGGGACACGGTTTCGACGTCAACGCCCTTTCAAGCGTCGCGGGACAACTCGCGGAACTCAAAAAACTCGGCGTGGAAGTCGGCGTGGTCGTCGGCGGCGGCAATTTCTGGCGCGGCCGCCAAGGCGAAGAGATAGACAGGACGACGGCGGACTATATGGGAATGCTCGCCACGGTCATAAACGCGCTCGCGGTCTCGGACGCGCTGGAAAAACAGGGCGCGGAATCGAGAGTGATGACCGCTCTTCCGATAGGGGGAGTCGGCGAGCCTTTCAATTACAAGGTCGCGGACAGGTATCTTAAAGAGGGGAAAACGGTCGTTTTCGGCGGCGGTACGGGAAATCCGTATTTTTCGACCGACACGGGCGCGGCTCTTCGCGCGATAGAGATAAAGGCGGACGCTCTGCTGCTCGCGAAAAACATCGACGGCATTTACGACAGCGATCCGAAAACCAATCCGAACGCGAAAAAATACGACAAGATCACTTACGACGAATACGTCGCGAAAGGTCTTAAAGCGATGGACACCACGGCTGTCGTGATGTGTAAGGAAAACGGACTTAAAGTCCACGCTTTCGGCGAAAAGGGCGAAAACTCGATAATAAAAGCGGTGACCGAAGGCGGTTCGGGAACCGTAATATATTGACGAAAAAAACAATAAAATAAAAGGAGAGAGAAAATGGCGTTAGATACCGAAAAAGTTGAAATGATAGTGATGGACGCGGAAGAAAAATTCGAGAAAACCGCGTCGGTATTCAAAGAGGACCTTATGCAGGTCAGAGCGGGCAGGGCTAATCCGCACGTTCTCGACAGGGTGAAAGTGGATTATTACGGCACGCCTTCCCCGATAAATCAGGTCGGAAACATCGCGGTCGCCGACGCACAGTGTCTCGTGATTTCGCCGTGGGACAAATCCCTTTTGAAAGCGGTGGAAAAGGCGATACTTTTGTCCGATATAGGGATAACGCCGACCAACGACGGCAACGTCATAAGGCTCGTTTTCCCTACTCTTACCGAAGAGAGAAGAAAAGAGATCGTCAAACAGGTCAAAAAGATGTCGGAAGAGGCGAAAGTCGCCGTGAGAAACGTCAGACGCGATTGTCTCGACGCTCTTAAAAAGATGAACAAAAACAAAGAGATGACCGACGACGAGTACTCGAACTACGAGGCGGACGTCGAAAAGACGGTCGGTAAAACCATAGATACGATAGATAAACTCACGCAGGACAAAGAAAAGGAATTGCTTACCGTTTAAGGCGGAGTTTCGTCAATGGAAAATATCGCGAACGCCCCCGTTCCCCGTCACGTCGGATTTATTATGGACGGCAACGGAAGATGGGCGAAAAAGAGAAACAAGCCGAGGACTTTCGGACATAAAAAGGGCGCGGACGTCATCGAAGAGATAGTGTCCGATTGTTTCGGGCGCGGCGTCGAGGCGGTAAGTTTATACGCGTTTTCCACCGAAAACTGGTCGAGACCGAAAGAAGAGATAGACGAGATTTTTTCGCTGCTCAAAAAATTCCTCAAAAAATATTCGGGCAAACTTATAAAAGAGAAGATACGCCTTATAATTTCCGGCGATACGGAAAGGCTCACGGGCGGACTTAAAGAAGAGTGCCTTTTAAGAGTAAAGGAAACGTCGGGATTTACGGGGCATACTCTCAATATCGCGATAAACTACGGCGGCAGGGCCGAGATAGTCAGGGCGGCGAACGCGCTCAAAGGAAAGTCGGGCGAAATTACCGAAGAGGATATAAGCGGCGCGCTCTACACGGCGGGACTTCCCGATCCCGACCTTATCGTGAGGACGAGCGGCGAACAGAGATTGAGCAATTTCCTGCTCTGGCAGAGCGCTTACGCCGAACTCTATTTTACCGATACTTTATGGCCGGACTTTAAAAAAGACGAACTTACGAAGGCTTTTTTATGGTACGCGGAAAGGCGTCGCCGTTTCGGCGGTATTTAAACGCAGACGGAGGAAAAATGAAAAAAAGAATTTTGACGGGCTTGGTCATTTTCGCCGCGCTCATCGTCTTTTTCTTACTGAAAATTTACGTGCAGGTCGAAGTTTTCGAGAGGAAACTCGGCGGGCTCTTTTTCGACGCGTTCATTATGTTCATGGCGGGCGCGGGCGCGTATGAAATGACGCGCGCGTTCAAGGAAAAAATGGTGAAGGCGCAGAGGATCCTCGCGGTCGTTTTCCCGCTCGGAATATTTCCGCTCGTCGCGTTCATCGGGCTCGTCGGCGCGATAATCTGGACGGGACTTATCATCCTCGTGACGTTAGGTCTTTTTATTTTCGACTACAAGAACATAACGATAGAGAGCGTCGCCTATACAATACTCGTTTATTGCTATCCGACGCTTATCCTATCTTTCCTCGTGTCTTTGAACCATATGGAAGATATAAAAGTTATTCCGTATTATAAATTTTACACGTTTGAAGAGGGGCTTTGCGCTCTTATGCTTATATTCGTCGTGTCGCCTTTCGCGGATATGTTCGCGTTTTTCGTCGGCAGCGCGGTGAAAGGCAGGAAATTAAGCCCCGAAATCAGTCCGAATAAGACGGTCAGCGGCGCGATAGGGGGAATATTCGGCGGAACGCTCGGCGGCGTCATAGCGTATTTTATTCCGCAGATATTCGGTTACGTTCCCGCTTATTTCGGCGTAAAGGCTCTGAATATCGTCTTTTTCGCGGCGATGGGCGCGGTGTGCGCTCTTCTCACCGAATTCGGCGACCTCGTCGAGAGCGCGATAAAAAGGCGGCTCGGCGTTAAGGATATGGGAAAACTTCTGCCTGGGCACGGCGGCATGATGGACAGGATAGACGGATTTTTATTCGCGTGTCCCGTGGTCGTCGTCGTTTTCTGCGTGATACTTCCTATGTTCATGGCATAAAAAACTTTTCAATAAAATATAATAAGAAAGATGGTAAAAATAGCCCTTCTCGGAAGTACGGGATCTATCGGACGGCAGGTTTTGAACGTCGCGCGGAGATATCCCGAAAAATATTCCGTGGTATCCCTCGCCTGCGGGGGAAACGCGGAACTTCTCGAAAGACAGATAAACGAATTCAAACCGAAGATAGCGTGCATAACCGATTCTTCCGCCGCTCTTAAAATAAGGGAACTTCCGAGCGGAGTTTCCCTGTATTCGGGCGAAAACGCGCTTTTGCACGCCGTAACGGAAGAAGCGGACGTGGTTTTCGTCGCCGTTTCGGGATTTTGCGGGCTTGCCCCGACGCTTTTTGCGATAGAACTCGGCAAGACCGTCGCCCTCGCGAACAAGGAAACGCTCGTCGCGGGCGGCGAGATCGTAATGAAGAGGGCGAGAGAAAAGGGCGTTAGGATAATTCCCGTCGATAGCGAGCATTCCGCGATCTTTCAGTGCCTCGGTTGCAGGCTCGACGCGGAATTCGAGAAACTTATCATCACGGCGAGCGGCGGGGCTTTCAGGGATCTTTCCAAAGAAGAGATAGCGGTGAAAAAGGCGGCGGACGCCCTTAAACATCCGAATTGGAATATGGGGAAGAAGATAACGATAGACTGCGCGACTCTCGTAAACAAAGGGCTCGAAGTGATAGAGGCGTGCAGGCTGTATAACGCGCCGCTTGAAAAGGTCGAGGCGGTCGTTCATCCCGAAAGCGTGATACACTCTATGGTGGAATTCAAAGACGGAGCGGTTCTGGCTCAACTCGGAACGCCGTCGATGGAAATTCCGATACAGTTCGCCCTGTCTTTCCCCGAAAGGCTCGAAACGGGCGTGAAGAGAGTGAATTTTTACGAAAAGCCGCTCACTTTCAAAAAAATAGATACGGACAGATTTCCGTGCTTTTCTCTCGCGCTCGACGCCTTTAAAAAAGGCGATAACTATCCTTGCGCGATGAGCGCGGCGAACGAAGTCGCGGTAGAACTCTACCTCGAAGACAAAATAGGTTTTTACGATATAGGAAAGATAATAGAATACGCGCTTTCAAAGACGGAAAGGCTTTCGCCGACGGTCGAAAATCTCGTATATACGGATAAGACCGTAAGACGGGCGATATATTCCGCGGACATTTCGGAATTATGACGGAGCAACGGAGCAAGAATTGAATAATCTGTTAAGCGTTCAATCGGTCTTTTCCACCGTTTTTTACGCCGTCGTAGCGATACTGATGCTGCTCGCTATGATAACGATACACGAGTTCGGGCATTACGCGGTGGGAAAGATATTCAAATTCAAAATAAACGAATTCGCGATAGGCATGGGCCCCGCGATCTTTAAGAAAACTCGCAAAAACGGCGAGATTTTTTCGGTACGGGCGTTCCCGCTCGGCGGATTTTGCGCCTTCGAGGGCGAGGACGACGACAACGCCGACGAAAACGCCTTCAACAACAAAAAGCCGTGGCAGAGAATACTCGTTCTCGCCGCGGGCGCGACTATGAATTATCTTCTCGCGCTTCTCGTTATCTATCTCTCTTTCGGGATATACGGGCAGTCGGTGATAGGCGTTAAGTACGCCGCCGTAAATCCCGTTTCGGAAACGGAGAGGTTTTACGACGGGGATAAATTGCTTTCGCTGACGGTTGACGGTAAAAAGACCAACGTCCTTCTCACAACCGACCTTATCTACGCGCTCAACGGCAAGAAGAAAGGCGACGAAGTTGGAGCGGAAGTCCTTCGCGGCGGCAAGACCGAAAAAGTGAAGATAATCCTTAATTCCGACGTCGATTGCCGCAATATCACCGAGGCGGACAAAACTTACGAGGCTCTCGGTTTCGGCGGGGCGATGTCGGTTATAGCCGAGAATAATTCGATCTTTCAGACGGGCGACTATATCCTTAAAATCGCGACGGACGAAAACTACGAAAACGGCGCGTTCGTAAATTCCGAGGACGACTTCCTCAAAGTTCTATCCGATAAGGCCGAGGGGGACTCGGTCGCGTTCTGGCTGTCGAGAAAGGGCGAGAGAGTTCGGGCGGAAACAGTCCTTAAAGAGGGCTGGAACGAGGTGGATAAGATCGATTTTTCCGCCGTTTCCGCGTTTTTCGGATTTAAGAAAGACGGCAAGGCGTATTACACTTTTTCGAGTTATACGCGCCTCGGCTTTTTCGCCTCGCTTATCCGCGGGATAGAGTATTCGGGAAAGATCGGCGGAACGATATTCCGTTCTCTCGGCGAACTTATAACGGGCAGAATAGGCATACGGGCGATGGGCGGCACGGTGACCACCGTCGTCACGGCGACGCAGGTCATAAGTCACGGTTTCGTTTACGCGCTCGAAATAATGGCGTTTATAGGCGTGAACCTCGCGGTGTTCAATCTTCTTCCGATCCCCGCGCTCGACGGTTCGAGGATAGTTTTCTGCATTATCGAGTGGATAAGAAAAAAGCCGATAAACAGAAAGGTCGAAGGCGTTATCCACCTCGTCGGGCTCGTCCTTATTTTAGGTTTCGCGGTGATAGTCGATATACTTCACTTTATTTAAGATTTCCGCATATAATGTAATGACTTCCGCGCGGGCGAAAACGCCCGAAAGGAGAAATTACCTATGAGAAATTGCGAGAGTTTTATATTCGGAGCGCTGATAGGCGCGGCGGTATTATATGCGCTTACGAAAGATAAATCGGCGAGGCCGAAGAGACCGCCGAAGCCGTTACCTCCGCCGTGCGGTTGCGGAAGATACGAGCCGCCGGAGAGAAAACCTGCGAAAAGAGATTGTTTTTACGGAATATACGAAAGGTGCTGAATTATTCGGCGCGGCGACGAAAGTCGCCGCGCCTTTTAGTTTACTATTTCGCGGTTTTATGTTATAATAAAACGTATGGACGAACAGGCGGTCAAAAGCGTCGGAAAACGCGAAAAAAAACCTATAAGCGGAAGGATCCCCGAAATAGATATTATTCGGGGAATAGCCGTGTTCTTTATGATATTCGATCACTTTATGTTCGACGTCTGGGGACTTCTTCCGTTCGTTTTCGCCGAGTTTCCCTACGACGGCACTCTTTGGCAAAAATTCGTCCTTCTCGCCGTCGATTATTGGCAGTGGGGCGTAAGAGAGGTAATAAGGTACGTTATAGTTTTCGCGTTTCTCGCTCTTACGGGAATATGCTGTTCTTTCTCGAAGAACAACCTTAAACGCGGGATAAAACTCGCGGCGGCGGCTCTCGGACTTTCGCTCGTCACGTTTATCGTCGGCAGGATAATAGGCGACGACACGGCGTTTATTTCTTTCGGAATACTTCACGCAATATCCCTTACGCTTATAATTATCGGGCTTACGGAAAAGATCGGAACGAACGAGTTCGTATATCTCGCGGTCGGCGTCGTATCGACCGCGGTCGGGATATATTTTCTCGCGAAAAAGCCCGTCTATACCTATTACGGAACGGAAAATTTCTTCGTTCTCGTTTTTAAACAGGCGGTAGGGCTTATCGAGTGCGGGGGCGATTCCGCGGGGATATTCTTCAACGGCGGGCAGATATTTATAGGCGTGTTTATCGGCAAGACGCTTTATAAGGGGAAAAAGTCGCTTTTTAAGGCGAAATATCCGCTGAAAAATCCCGTGTGTTTCGTCGGCAGACACAGCCTTATATTTTACCTCGCGCATCAGGCGGTCATTCCCGCCCTGCTTATTCTTATTGTTTTTTGTTGCGGTTACAGGATATGAAAAAAGAAACTTTATTCGACGCTGTTTTAAAACGCGAGAACGGCGATCTCGTCGCCGTCAGATACGGAAAGAGAGAATATACCTATAAAAAGGCGGGAACGCTTATCCGAAAACTCGCCGCCTATCTTCGCGCGGAAGGAGTAAAAAAGGGGGATACCGTGACCGTGTGCCTTCCGAATATCCCCGTCGCGGTATGGCTCTTCTACGCCCTCGATTATATCGGGGCGCGGCAGAATATCATCCATCCGCTCACTCCCGCCCTCGGCGTGATAAAGTCTATGGAAACGGTCGGGAGCCGTTTCGCCGTTCTGCTTGCGACCGTTCAAAAGGAAAACGCGGAGATCTTCGGAAAGAGCGGATATAAATTCGCCTTCGCGAATCCTGTGAAAGACGCGTCTTTTATTATGAAACTTGCGTTTTTCTTAAAGTACGGAAAAATTAAAGAAACGGCGAATAATCGACTTATAGACAGATATAAGAAATATAAACCGGACTTTTTCAGGGATAGCCTCGAAAGCGGGGATACGAGCGTTTACCTCTCTTCCGGCGGAACTTTCGGAGATCCGAAGATAATAGAACTTTCGGCTTTTTCGATAAACGAACTCGTGAAAAAGGCGGACGGCATAATTTCCGTTCCGATGGAGGGAAAGAGTATGCTCGCCGTACTTCCGATGTTCCACGGTTTCGGGCTCGGTATGGGAATACATACGCCGATATACAACGGCGCGAGCGCGTCCGTAATGCCGAAATTCGACCTCGATAAAGTCGTGAAACTTATAAACGCGAATAAACTTCACGCGATTATAGGCGTGCCGCTGTTATACGATAAACTGCTTTCGAGCGAGAAATTTTTGAAATCCGAACTCAAAAATCTTCTGTACTGTTTCGTCGGCGGCGACGACGTGAGGATCGGACTTATAACCGAATTCAACGACGTAATGAAAAAGGCGGGCAGCGGTTGCAGACTGCTCGAAGGTTACGGACTTACCGAAACGGTGACCGTTTGCAGCGTGAACACGAAGGAAAATTTCCGCCTCGGCTCGGTCGGGAAACCGCTTCGCGGAATAGAGATAAAAATAATAAAGGAGAACGGCGAAGAGGCGGCGGCGAACGAAACGGGCGAGGTGTATATCAGCGGCGACACGCTTATGAACGGATATTTCGGCGACGAAGAAGGCACGAAAAAGACGCTCGTTTCTAAATTCGGCAAGACGTGGATAAAAACCCGCGACGCGGGCTTTCTGGACGACGACGGATACCTGTTTTTGAAAGGCAGAATGAGGCGGACTTTCAAAATAAGCGGCGTGAACGTGTTCCCGACGGAAATAGAGAAGATCGCGGCGGGAGTAGAAGGCGTTTACGAGGCGGCTCTCGAATTTTTCCCCGATCCGAAACCGCACGGAACTCTCTTTCTCGTCAAACGCCGCGACAGCCGAAGGTCGGAAGACGAGATAAGGGCGGAAGTCGAAGAAACCGTCGGAAGGCAAGTCGTGAAATACGCCGTGCCGGAAAGGATAATATTCAAAGAAAAATTCCCGAAAACGGGGATCGGGAAGATCGACCACACGGGACTGAAAGAGTAAATGAAAAAAATAAAGAGCGGAGCGGGGCGGCAAAATTGCCGCCCCGCTCCGCTCTGTTTACGGGCGGTACAGTTTCACGCCGCCCTTTACTATCGACACGTCGAAAGAAAGTCCGTCGTAGAGTTCCCCGTCAATCTGTATGGTGACGGGATTTTTGAATTCCACGCGCGCCCTTTCGGTTTTTACCGCCTCGGTGAAT
>CADBSX010000167.1 GCA_902797515.1 uncultured Eubacteriales bacterium
AAGATCCACGCCCGCGAGCATATTCGACCACTGATCGTCGCCGCCGACTTCGAGCGAACAGCCGTATTTTTTATTGAGAACGAGGAAATCGTAACCTTGCATCAACATATAGTTGAACTCGAAAAACGTCAATCCCTTTTCCATACGCTGTTTAAAGCATTCGGCGGTGAGCATCTTATTGACCGAAAAATACACACCTATATCGCGCAGAAAATCTACGTAATTGAGATTTAACAGCCAGTCGGCGTTGTTCGCTATGATCGCGCCGTTTTCGCCCTCGAAACTGATAAAACGCGACATTTGCTTTTTAAAACACTCTATATTGTGCGCGATGGTCTCTCTCGTCATCATCTGCCGCATATCCGAACGCCCCGACGGATCGCCGATCATCCCCGTGCCGCCGCCGAAAAGCGCGATAGGTCTGTGACCGTATTTTTGCAACCACGCCATAGCCATAATAGGAATATAATGCCCTATGTGAAGGCTGTCCGCCGTAGGATCGAAACCGCAGTAAAAAGAAACCTTTTCGGTTTCGAGTTTTTTCCTTAAATCTTCGCCGTAAACGGTCTGTTTGATAAAGCCCCGTTCGGTAAGAACGTCCATTACGTTTTTCATAATGAAATTTTCCTTTAGGAGTTTTTCTCCCCTTGTCATCATGAAACGAGCTATCTTACGGGCTTTTGAAGGATCCCGCTTTAAATACATTAATTCTTCATTAGTCCGTTTTATTCGTCGGTTCAGAATGACAGTAGCGCGCAGCCGTCGCGATACGTCGTTTATGCGACGCCTGCCTTATTCTATGGTGTATATTATAGCATTAAAACACAATAAAAGCAAACGAAAATCCAACGAATTGATCGGGAAAAACAAAAAAGGCGGGATAATTTCGTCCGCCCTTTGCTCAATCGAGCCTTTCGATAAGATTTTCCACCGCCTCGCGGTTTTTCTCGGACAGTATCGCGAACGCGTTTATAGGTGAGAATTTCATCGCTTGACTTATTGAATTTTTTAGTCTATAATAAATGTAATTTTATTAAGTAAAATCAAAAAATTTTTGGCAAAATCGGTTTTGTCGCCTTGCAAGCGACCACAGGGAAAAAGAAAAATGATATAATAAATAAAAAATCAAAAGGAAAAATGTTTATGGATTTAGAAGAATTAAAAAACAAAATCTCTCTTTACAAAACCGGAGATACTTGGCAAAGTTGGCGTAAAGATTCATCAATGTTTTACGAGAATGAATATATAAAGGTAGTCCGTTTGGATTCTTCAAACGTTACAGGTGGTTCAAATGTACATAATGGTAAACAATGGAGTATAATAATTGATATAAAAAAGCCATTTTTACATTTGGAAAACTGGAAAAAATTATTTAATGCTTATAAATACGAGATAGATATTACCCCTGTAAGGCGCGGGATCAACAAAGGTTGTTATGGTATAAGATTATACAATATGTCAGTCGATCCGACAAATGAAATAATAAAAAGTATTCTTGATTATATTTTTGAAAATATTCCCTGCAAATGTATTGAATATGTCTCTCAATGATTTTTATATATGACAATAAAAAGGGGCTTGCGCTTATCGCGCAAGCCCCTTTTCCTTTACTTTTTTATCTCTTTACGTTGAACGCGTTCATCTTGGGATAAACCGCCGCCGCGCCTAACTCTTCTTCTATGCGGAGAAGTTGATTGTACTTCGCAACTCTTTCCGTTCTGCTCGGAGCGCCCGTCTTTATCTGACAGGTGTTGAGCGCGACCGCAAGGTCGGCTATCGTCGTGTCCTCGGTTTCGCCCGAACGGTGCGACGTTACCGCCGTATATCCCGCTTTGTGCGCCATCTTTATCGCCTCTAACGTCTCGGATACCGAGCCGATCTGATTGAGTTTGATAAGAATAGCGTTGCCCGCGCCGAGCGCGATGCCTTTCGCAAGCCTTTCGGTGTTAGTAACGAACAGGTCGTCGCCGACGAGTTGTACTTTGTCGCCGAGTTCCTTCGTCATCATCTGCCAGCCTTCCCAGTCCTCTTCGTCAAGTCCGTCCTCTATCGAGATTATCGGATATTTTTCTACGAGGCTCTTCCAGTGCTCGACGAGTTCTTTCGAGGTGTATTCCGTGCCCGCCTTAGGAAGTTTATAGTATCCCTTGCCTTTCGGGCTCTTCCACTCGGACGACGCCGCGTCCATAGCGAGCATAAAGTCTTTACCGGGGACGTATCCCGCTTTCTCTATCGCCGCGAGTATGGTCTCGATGGTCTCTTCGTCGCTCGAAAGATTGGGCGCAAAACCGCCCTCGTCTCCGACCGAAGTCGCAAGACCTTTACTCTTCAATATCGACGCGAGAGCGTGGAACACTTCCGCGCACCAACGGAGCGCCTCTTTGAAAGACGGCGCGCCTACGGGCATGATCATAAATTCCTGCGTATCGACGGTGTTAGTCGCGTGAGCGCCGCCGTTTAAGATGTTCATCATCGGAACGGGAAGTCTGTTTCCGTTCACGCCGCCGAGGAATCTGTAAAGAGGAACGTTGAGGCTCTGCGCCGCCGCTCTCGCCGAGGCTATGGAAACCGCGAGTATCGCGTTCGCTCCGAGATTGCTCTTATCCTTCGTTCCGTCTGCTTTGAGCATCGCCGCGTCAACCGCGTAAACGTCGCTCGCGTCCATTCCGCAAAGTACGGAATTTATCGTAGTATTGATATTTTTGACCGCTTTTTCGGTGCCTTTGCCGAGATAGCGTTTCTTATCGCCGTCGCGAAGTTCGAGTGCCTCGAATTCTCCCGTGGACGCCCCCGAAGGCGCCATACCTCTGCCTATCGTTCCGTCGGCGAGAACGACTTCTGCCTCGACCGTCGGATTTCCGCGGGAATCGAGAATTTCTCTGCCGATAACTTTTTCGATCTTCAAAAATGCCATAAAAGTTTACTCCTTTAATTTTTTACCATAGTATATTTTATCCTTTTTCTCTTACAATGTCAATGAATTTAGCGACAAATTCACATTTTATTGCGCAACGAAATCTTTTTAAATCCGAACTCCCCGCCCCGCCCGCCGATAAGGTAACTTTTCAGATCTTTTTAGTAAACGACAAAGGCGAACCCGTCTCCTAATGGAAACGGGTTCGCCTTTAACTTGTCTGGTGACCCCTACGGGCAAACTCCCCCGATGAAACGGGGGAGATGTCAACAAAGTTGACAGAAGGGGTGCGTCCCGCGCATAGCGGATCGAACCTCGGTTCGCCCGTTCCGACAGGAACGGCAAATGAAAAAGACGGCCTTTTTGCCGTCTTTTTTATTTGGTGAAACTAACGTTAATTATCCGAACACTTTCTACTTTATTAAAGGAAGTTTCGCCTTCATAATTAAGGTATAAAAAAGAGGCAGATAGGAGTAAAAACCCTGTCTGCCTCTATCGTTTTCGGCTTACGATAAACCGCCGCTTATGTATTTATTTGCGGGATCCCGTTGGTTTCATCGGGATTATAATTCATTTGTTTTTTAA
>CADBSX010000168.1 GCA_902797515.1 uncultured Eubacteriales bacterium
ACGGCGAGATTGTCCGCCTCCGTTCCGCCCGAAGTGAATATCGCCTCGTATCCGCTCGGAAAATATTTCAAAACGTTTTCCCTCGCGGCGTTTAAAAAGTTTCTGTTTTCAACTCCGCCTTTATATAGCGCGGACGGATTGAAAAACGCGTCTTTATTGAATTTTTCCGCAGCCGCGCAAGCCTCTCCGATAGGTCTCGTCGTCGCGGCGTTGTCAAGATAAATCATTTGTAATCCTTTTCTACAACACCTTTTCCCGTAAACGCTACGAGGTGCAGCAAAAATTCCTCCTTGCACTCCATAATTATAAGATAGTTAGTTCCGTCCTGATTTACGTAAACGTAAAAACCTTCCTCCGGATACTTGTTCGGCGTCGCGAATATTTTTTTAACGGACGGAGTTTTCGACAATTTTTCAAACGTGTCGCTCCAGAGTCTGCCGACGGTCTTAACCTCGTTAGCCTCGAAAATTATCATCTTTTTACGCCGTTTGTAATTCACTACCTTTATTATCCTCGTCGAGCCCGTAACGAATATATAATCGACGCAGTAATAGACTTTATTTCCGAAAAATCTGATAAGTACGGAAGAGCCGATAATAAGCGCGTCGAGGATAAGTATGCCGATATCGAACGCGATAAAAAGCATAAACATAGTCAACAGCACTGCCGCGACGACGCTTGCCCAGAAAAAGACCGAATAAATAATATAAACGGTTTTTCGGAATTTCAAATTGTACGGATTTACGCTTTCTTCATATAATACATCTCTCATAATTTCACCAAAAAACACTTGTTTTATCTGCTATTTTAATTTTACAAAAGTAACTCCTCTTTCTCCTTCGCCGTATTTTCCGAAACGGTATTCGGAAACTCTCGGATCTCTTTTCAGATAATCGTGTACGGCGGAACTCAAAATTTTAAGACCTTTCCCGTGTATGATCTTCACTTCTTCGAGGTTGTTGACGACCGCGGCGTCAAGGAAATTTTCTATATCGTACAGCGCTTCGCTCACGTTTTTGCCTATGACGTTTATTTCGGTCGCGGGAGTAACGAGCCCGTTTCTTTTTAGCGAAACGGTCGTCTTGGCGTTCCCCTCCGACTTCGCGACGAAAAACAGGTCTTTTATCTTCGCCATTACTCTTAACGAGCCCGCGAACACCTCGCATTCGCCTTTTTTTACGTTCACCGAATTGACGGTACAGATCATATCGGTAGGCTTATGATAAACTTTATCGCCGATTTTAAGTTTTTCCGCGTTTATCGGCTCGTATTCAACCGTCCTTTCTTCTCTCTCGCTCTCCGCGTACTTCTTTCTTTCGAGGTCGTTCCGTAAAGTCCGAGCCCTTATAAGATCGCCGCTCGTCAATTCTTCCTTGTCGAAAAGCGTCTTTATCTCGTTTATTATCTCGTCCGCCTCTTCTATCTTTTCGTTTACTATACGCCTGCTTTCAGCTTTCGCGCCCGCATAGAATTTTTCTTTGTCTTTGAGCAATTTCTCCCGTTCGGCGTCTATTTCTTCGAGTTTTTTACTCTCTTCCGCCTTTATCGCCCGAACTTCCGCTTTCAGATTTTCCGCTTCACGCCTCGTTTTTTCCGCTTCTTTCAGCACTTTTTCAAACGAAAGTTTCGCGTTTCCCATATAACCTGCCGCGCGTCGGACTATATCTTTCGGCATACCGAGCATTTCGGAAATTTCAAGCGCGTTCGACGTCCCCGGCATTCCTATATTTATCTTATAGAGAGGAGCGAAGGTTTCGGGATCGAATTCCATACTCGCGTTTTTCATAAGTTTTTCGGTGTAAGCGAATTCTTTAAGCGCGGAATAGTGCGTGGTTATCACGCCGCGACTGCCCTTTTTCAAAAGGTCGTCTATTACGGCGCGGGCAAGAGCGCTGCCCTCGTCGGGATCGGTCCCCGCGCCTATTTCGTCGATTAAAACGAGAGATCGCCCGTCCGCGTTTTCGGTAATGGAAATAATGTTTTTGATATGCGAAGAAAACGTCGAAAGGCTGTTTTCTATACTCTGTTCGTCGCCCACGTCGCAGAAAATTTTCCCGAAACAGGCTATTTCTGTGCCGTCGCTCGCGGGAACGAACATACCGCTCGTCGCCATCGCCGCGAAAAGCCCCGTCATTTTTAAAGAAACGGTCTTTCCGCCGGTATTCGGACCCGTTATAAGCAGATAATTGTATTCTTTCCCGAAAGAAAGACTGACGGGAACGACTTTTTCCTTCGGAATAAGCGGATGTCTGCCGTTTTTTATATCGACTATCCCCTCCGAATTGAGTTTCGGTCTTACCGAATTCGTCTTATACGCATAAATCGCCCGTGCATAAAACGCGTCTATATCCGTTATTATTCCGAGATCGGACAAAAGCCTGTCCGATATAACGCCTATTTTTACGGAAAGATCGGCTAATATCCTCTCGATTTCGGCTTGTTCGTCGAGTTTCGCGCTCCTTAAAGCATTGTTGAGTTCAAGCACCGCCGCGGGCTCGATAAACAGCGTCGAGCCTGTCGCCGACCTGTCGTGGATAAAACCGTTAATTCTGCCTTTATATTCGCTCTTTACCGGAAGAACGTATCTGTCGCCGCGCATCGTCACGACGTTTTCTTGCAGATACTCGCTCTTTCCGTCCTTTATAAAAGAAAGAAGTTTTTCCCTTATTCGCTCGTTCAAGGACCTTATGTTTTTTCTCAAAGCGTACAGTTTTTCCGAGGCGGTATCGCTTACCGCGTCATCGCTCACTATTTTGGAAAATATCTCGTTTTCTACGTATTGATCGGTAAAAATACCTGAAATTTCGTTTTTCAAAATAGGCGCGTCGGACTTCGCTTTTAAAACCGAGGAATAAAGTATTCTCGCGCTTCTCATAAATCTCGCGCATTTTAAAAGATCGCCCATAGACAGCGACGAGCCTTTCGCCGCCGCTTGTATCGCGTCTTTCGGATCGTCGAAAAATTCGATTCCGCTCACGCCGTCGTTAAATAAAAGCGCGTAAGCCTCTTCCGTCTTGTCGAGTAAATATACTGCGTTTTCATAATCGCAACAAGGCGTTTCCGCGAGCAAAACTTCCTTGCCCGACTTCAATACGCAAAATTCCGATATTTTTTGTTTAAGTTTATCGAACTCGATCGCCCTTAAAACCTTTTCCTCTATCATCCGTCAGTTTATTCCTCTTCTATAATCTCCGCCCGTTATTCCGTAGATCTTCCCGATTTCGCTTTTGTCCCCGAAAAGCAGTTTTTCGGGATTTTCAATGCCGATAAAATTATACAGAAAACCTCGTTTTTCCTTTTCGCATAAAATACTTCCGTTATAAACTTCAAATCGGCATCTGCCGTTCAACCTGTATCTTCTTATCCTGAATTCGTGTCCCGTTTCGTCTTTGATCGCGCCGTCGTTTCCCCTTTTGCACGCCGCGCAATTATGCCCGAAAGGACAAAACAACAGTTCCATTACTCTAATCGAGCCTTTTAAAAAGGTAAAAACGGGATATTTTATCGACGATATTTCCCTCTCGGACAATTCCTGCGACGCGACGACGATATCCGCTCCGTCTTTATAAGCCGAAATAACGTCGCGAGAATTGAAAATATTCAATCCTATTCCGTAGATAACTTTTTTCGCCGCTTTTTTCGCAAGCATTATTCCCGAAAAACCGTCGGCGTAAACGCCGTCGAAATATCCGAGAAGTTCCGAAACTACTTTTTCGTCCTTTTCCGGAAGAAAAGACGGAACGAAGAGATATTTGTCGGCGCGGCATCCCGAAACGAGTTTTTCCATAGTTTCCGCGTTATAAATTTCGGGCGCGAAAACCACCGCCGCGTTTTCGGGATAAACGGATATAGGCTTGTCCGTTACAACTATTCCGCAATATTCGGTCTTTTTATAAAAGTTTTCATTTTCTAATGAAATATCGTTTATTTTACGTTCTTTTCTGTCTTTTGAAAACACGGAAGAATAGAGGCTTGCCCTCGCTTTATTCATCGCCGATTTAGGCACGAAAGGTTTTCCCGATATGACTACTTCCGTTTCTACGGCAAAAGGATAAACGTCCGTTTTAAGCAGGTTTTCCCTTATCTCTTCTTCCTTAGTCGGGACGTTTCTCGCCTCTTCCAAAGCGGCGTCGCCGTAAACGGTAACGCCGGCGGCGAAAAGTTTTATCGCCTTACCTACCGCTATCTCCGCTTTAACTTTAAGGGGGAATTTTCTCTCGTTTTTAAGCAGTTCGGCGTTTAAACGGACGTCTTTCG
>CADBSX010000169.1 GCA_902797515.1 uncultured Eubacteriales bacterium
AAGAATTTTCGTCGAAGAATCTTCCGTAAGACCTTCTTCGGTCACTTTATAGAGCGTCGCCGACATATCGGAGCGTTCCGCGCTGAAATATGCATACGAGTCGTCTCCTAGGATCCTGCCTTCGAGCAGAATTCTGTCGTTATATCTGAAAACGAATTCGTCAACGTCACTGTAATAATCGCCTTTGAATATATATTCTCCCCTCGATAAATAAACGGCGTCGGAATCGCGATTCAGAATATATATATAATCTTCGCCGCCGAAAATATTTTTATAACCTTTACTCCACACCGCATAGAGAGTAACCGTCCTTTCGGGCACGAAAGTATCCGCGGTAATCTCGGACGAATCGCCTTCTTCCTTGTTATAAACCCGCGCTTCCAAAAAATTTACGTTATAAAGAATATCCCCGTTTCTGCTCGCCGCCCAACCGGCAAGTAAATATCCGTCACGCGAGACGTCGCTCGGAACGGTGATTTCGTCGCCGTAAACAACGTTTACGGATTTCGGCGCGGGCGCGGTTTCGCCTTCCGGATAATTTGCGTTAAAGGTAATTCTGTATTCGTCTCTGTTATAGTAATGTCTGAAAACGTTTTCCTCCGCATTTTCGGAAATAGCGTCGGAAGATACGCGCGCATTCTCGTGATGCGTTTCCGTAAATCCCGTCACCGACGCATCCGTTGAAAAAGGCTGACCCACATACGCATAACCGGTTTCGTTATCCTTTATTTTAATAAATTCGCTCTTATCTTTATTCTGCCCCCAGAACTCGACCGTATAACTCGCTTTATATTTCGCGGTAAGAGTCAGATCCGACGTCGCCGTTGCCGTGGAGGAAAGTTCCTTATCTCCGCTGAACCACCCGCCGAACTTAAGTCCGCTTTTGGTAGGAGCGCTGTTCTTGATCGCTTCGGAAATATTTGCTCCCGCTTTGATACTGACGGTAGATAATCCGCTCATTTCTCCGCCCGCAGCATCAAGAGTTATCTTATATAATCGGGACCATTTCGCATAAAAGGTCATTCCGCTTTCCGCTTTGATTTTTTCTACGGGATCACCCGAAAGACCTGCGTCATCATACCAACCCTCAAACGTATATCCGTCTCTTTCGGCAGGAACGGGCAATGAATATTCGCTGCCCTGCGCAACGCTTACGCTCGCTATCACCTCTCCGCCGTTAGTTTCGAAAGAAAATTCCACCGTCGAAGTTTTACACGCTACGGTTAAGGTTGCGACGGTAAATAACGTTACGAAAAAAAACATTATTTTTTTAATTCTTCTCATTTTGTATCTCCTTTAATCCCGATACAAGTTATACTTACTCTATATCGTTTATAATCCAAACTGCGTAAAGCGTCGTTCCTACGGGCGCTTCCGTAATATTTTCCGCCGTATACGCCGTTTCAAGCGTATCGTCGGAAAGAGCCCAGCCTTTAAATGTGAATCCTTCCCTGTAAGGCGCGGTAATTCCGTTTATCGCGTGAGCGTAAGAAATCGAGTTTTCTCCGATTCTGACCGATAAAACGTACGTCTTGTCCTCAGATAGGACGCAACTCCAAACGACGGGGCGGAACGAAGAATTGAAAATTTCACTCCATTCGGCTTTTCGGCTCTCCGCGTCCGAGTATATCGTCAGTCCGTCGTAATCGTAAAACGCATGAGAACCGATCTCTTCAATGTTTTGATTAAGAATTACGGACGTCACGTTTTTCATTCCTTTAAACGCAAAACTCCCTATTGTCCTGACGCTTGGCGGAATAATCACGCTCTGTATCTGTTCGAGTCCGTAAAAAGAATATTCTCCGATTTTTTCCAATCCTTTACCTAAATCTATAGATTTAAGGTTGTCACAATGATAAAACGAATAATCTCCTATTTCCTTAACGGAATCCGGCAATGATAAAGATTTAAGACTGCTGCAATCAGAAAAAGCGTAATTTCCTATCAAAGAAACTGACGGACCTATTTTCAGGTTTTCAAGCAAAGAACATTTTGCAAAAGCCCTTTCGCCAAGCGTTTTCACATTGTCGGGAATCTCGATTTCGGTGATTGCCGAACAATTATAAAAAGCATTTCCGCCTATTTTCGTCAAAGAATCGCACAGTTTCACTTTATGCATATTATAACAATAATAAAACGAATAATCTTCGATGACTTCGAGTTCACAACGGGACAGATCGATTTCGTCAAGGACTATACATTTAAAGAACGCCGATCTGCCGATTTTTTTCAGAGAAACGGGAATATTCACCCTGAAAAGCGAATAACATTTATAAAACGTATATTCTTTTATTTCTGTAAGATTTCTGTTTAAAGTAACGGAATTGAGACTTGTGCAGCCGTAAAACGCGCCTTTGCCTATATGTTCGACGTAATTCAGCCCGCTTATGGACTGCAATATCGCACAATTATAGAATGCGTAATCGGATATGCCGACCGTTCCGGATTTTATGGCGACGACTCCGCTGTTCAGTCCGTTGAAACCTACTATCCAATTCCCCGCATATACTATTCCCGTGGCGTCCGGTTTTTTCCATAACGCCGTCCCGTCAAAAGCAAGTATTCCGACGGATGTTACCGTATCGGGAATGATATTGCTGCCGCCGAGAGAGGAATTTCCCATAACCGAACAATTCGAAAACGCATAATTGCCGATCTTTTCAAGCCCGCTTTTGAAAAATACATTCTGCAAAGCCGAACAGTTAGCAAAAGAATAATTGCCTACCGTTTTAAGATTGTCGCCCGTCTCTATTTTCCATAAATTACCATCCCCGTAAAAAGCGTAATCCCCTATATGTCTGACCATATCGGGAAGAGAAACGTTGTCGAGGTTTTCGCATTCCATAAAACACTGATCCGCGATTCCTACGATATCGTTTTTAAGCGCGGTTTTGCTTACGGAAACAAGCCCTTCTCTTTTTGCCGCGGGAACGTCTATCACCCATTTGTCCGCATATATGAAATTATCGGTCCCACCGTTTACCGCCTCTTCATAAAAAGCAGTTCCTATAAAAGCGTCCCTGCCGATATGACTTACGCTTTCCGCTATGGATATACCGGCGAGCGATTCGCAATTCATAAAACATTTGTCGCCTATATCGGAAACGGATTCCGGAACCGTAAACGACTTTATGCTTTTCAGTTCGGAAAACGCCCCTTCTCCGAATTTTACAACGCTCGGATTTTCGGAAAATTCCACATTTTCAACCGCCGTGTCTTTATAAAAGGCATAATCCTCGATCACAGTCACTCCGCTGCCTATTTTTAACGATTTAAGCGATTCCGCGTCCGAAAAAGCATTTTCTCCTATTTTCGTTACACTGTCCGGAATAACTATTTCTTCTATTTCGTAACATTTTATGAAAGCCGACATTTCAATAGAAAGAATGTTATCCCCTATTTCTATACTTTTCAATTTTCTGCAATTAGAAAACGTCGATTCTCTTATTAAGTTTATTCCTTTCGGGATATTTATATTCTCCAAAGAGATACACATATGAAAAGCCGACTGTCCGAGATAGGTGACGGTATCGGGAATGGAAACTTCTCTCAGATTTTCGCATCTGTAAAAAGCCGAATCGCCTATATAGGTCACGTTTTTACCTATATTGATCTTTTCAACGCTCTTATTGCTTTTAAACGCCGATTTTGCGATTTTCGTGACCGGTTTACCCCTGTAAAAATCTTCTATCGACACCTCGCCTTTGGCAGAACCCACTCTCGTTATTTCATATTCGCTGTTATTATTGAAAAGCGTATATATACATCCCGTTTCGTAATCTTTATGGAAATGGATCTGTTCGGACCACGGCGAATCTGAATAACTTCCCGATCCGCTCACCGCTCTTACCCTTATATCGTAATCCCCTTCCGACAATTTTGCCAGAGTCTGGGAATTTTTAATCGGAGAATAAGAAGTTATTTCATTAGTTTCGATATTTTTGATTTCTATATTATATCCCTTCGCATTCTCCACTTTTCCCCATGTAAGATAATTATCAACGTCGAGAATTATTTTCGAAGGCACGTCCAAAGACGGCTTCCCGCACGACGCGAGAACCATCGATAATAGCAGCGTTATCAGACACGCAAAAAATATTTTTCTCAATTTGATCATATATCCTCTCAAAATCAGCGGTTGTTTTTCTCTCTTCGCTCTCTTATAAGTTCGTGTATCCACTTGAACTTGAATTTCCTTACGGCTATATCGGCAAGGAACAGCACTATACAGAATATCGCAAGAATATATCTCGGATCAAAAGATCTGTCCAAAGCCAGAATAAAGCCCGAAAATATCTCCGTCGGAGAGTCGAGGTCCTCTATTACGGACCCGTTTCCGCGACTTACAAGTTCTTCCAGCGAACCGCTTATCTCTTCATCGGTTTTTTTATTGAAGTTTTCATATTCTTCCGAATATGAGAAAATCTTATACGTTTCCTTTTTGGCGACAATTTTGCCGTCCGAGTCTTTTTTATTCAGGACTATCTTATATAATCCGCCTTTCTTTATGACAAATGACGATCTTGAATAATTGTTTTCCGCTTCGAGCGGCGAAATAACGTAAAAATCTTCTTCGGTCGATTTGCCTGAATTGGCGGAATTCAACTGTACCGATTTCCCTTCTTCCTCGCCTTGCATTAAAGTTATTGCTCCGTCGACGTACTGTCCCTCAGCCAGATCCGTCAACACACTCATTTGATTGGTATAATTATCTTCCTTAAAATTGATTTCTATTTCGTTTGGTCGGATGTTGTTTACCGGCATAAGATTTTCTATTGCATTTTTCACAAACAGTTTTCCGTTGGGGTCGTTTATCCATTGCGCGGATTTTGCTCCGCTCAAATCGCACATAAAACTACCGACCATACCTTTTCCGACTTTCCATTGCGCGTAAATAGGAACCTGATAATCGCCGACCAACACGAGATCCGCATCCGATTTTACCTTTGTTCCGTAGAAACCGTCGAGTTCTACGGTCAGCTTGTTTCTGTTCCCGCTGTCCTCGTCCCTCTCAAGATCGAGAACCAAAGGCGAAGTGGGATCGTTTACGATCGGGGCGAAAGGTTCTTCGATTACCTCTTTAATCTCCGGCGCTTCCAGATCTTCACGCATTTCGATAACGAGCCTGTTCATATTCATTACCATCTGCGTTCTGCCGTGTCCCAAATCGGTCGCGTGCTTCATTTTTGCCTCTTCTTTAGATCCTTCCTGCATTCCCATTCCGACAACGGAAAACGTTACGCCCGCCGTATCGTAAAAATCTTTTATCAACTTTTCGAAAGTCTCGGTTTCCGCGTCCGACACTTCGCCGTCGGAGACGACTATCATATGTCTTTTATCGACGTACGACAAAGCGCGCAACATAGTTCCCGCCCTGTCGATAGACGGTATAAAAGACGTTCCCATTCCGTCGCACTCCATTTGATCGAGAGTGGCGAGTATTTTTGCTTCCTGAGTCCTCGGAGTAGGCTCTAATATAACTCTGTACGAGGAATCAAGGGCAATTATTCCGAAATAATCTCTTTCCGTCAGAGCGTTAAGACAAGACGCCGCACCTTTTTTCGCCCACTCGAATCTCGTGATTCCGTCATACGTTTCCAGCATGGAGCCGGAAGTGTCTATAATTACGACCACGCCGACGGGCGGAGTGTATTTTATTAACTGTACGGGCAGCATTTGTTGAAAAAGCGAACCGTAAATAACTTTGTCGGGACCGTTGCCGTAAGCATTCGGATTTCCGTCGTCGTCGTCGCCTCCGACCGTGAATACGCCGCCGCCGTAATCATATACGTAAGAATACAAAGCGTCGCCGAACCCTGCCGGCATCTCTTTATTAGCGACGTTATTCAGAATAACCTGATCGTATTTCCGCAAGTCGTCTACCGTTTTCGGAAGAGAATCGGTATTCGATATGAGTTTAACGTCAACGTTGAAAGCGTCGT
>CADBSX010000170.1 GCA_902797515.1 uncultured Eubacteriales bacterium
AATTCGGCATGCTTATCGCGCCTACCGATTATATAGCGGATAAAGATTTTACGGTCGAAGATTACGCCGCGGGAAAACTTGAGATCGCGCAAGCGACGAACAGCGGGAAAGACTCGGACAACGACACTTATTTCTACGTAACTATAGTAAATCTTCAGGAAAAGAATATCGCAAAGGCTTTCTCCGCAAGGCTTTACGTTAAGGTCGATTATTACGACGCTTCTTCCGCGTATTTCTATTCCGAGTATTCGGTAGAAAACAATTCGAGAAGCGCGTACAGCGTCGCTCAAGCGGCTTATGCGGATCCGAATACGACCGCAGAAGAAAAGACTTTCCTTGACGACAACTATTTAAGCAAAGTCGTAGAGTTGAGCGGTTCGGGCTCTGCGAACGCGACGGGCGGCGCGTCTTACTCGGTCGATAGCGTGTCTTATTCGGGCGACGGGACGATAATGTATCTGACCGTTTCCGGCGCGAACGGTTTGCGGGGCGTTTCGTGGGACGGCTCGGCTATCGCGGCGGGGCAAGGACACGTTCCGAACGACACGAACCTTGCAATGTACGAACAAGACGGTAAACTTCAAATCGCTTTGGAAATAAAGCACAAAGAAGTTTCGGAACAATCTCAATTTGTAATAAGCGGTGGAAACACCGCTTATTCAATATTGATACCTGAAAACGCCTCGACGGTTGAAACCTGCGCGGCGCAGGAATTGCAGGAAATATTATACGACGGTTACGGCGTGGAATTGCCGATAACGTCTGCTTACGACGAAAACAACTCGAAATACATTTCTTTGGGCGACACCGAATTTCGCAAAGCGGCGAAAGTTTCGCTCTACAACTATACGAAAAAACAGGGCGGTTTCAAAATAAAGTCTTACCGCGACGGCGTAGTTATCTATTCCGAAGACGACTATGCGCTTTACTATGGAATATACAGATTTTTAGAAGAAAATTTCGGCTATAAATATTACGCATACGATTATCAGAAAATAAACGGCGGTTCTACGCAAACGTTAAAATATTTTGATTACGAAGATTATCCCGATATAAAATATCGTTCTCTTTTGAGCGAAACGACAAGAAACGCCTATCATATCGGCGACGTTTCAGACTCTTCTATTCCTTTGGAAAACAACGCGTTGTATATCAACACGCATTTATATACTACAAGTTCGCATTATAACAGAAACAACAGTACGACTTCTGCCGTTTACGGTTCGGGCAGATACGGCGCTCAAATCCCTCCCTTTACGTGGCAACTCGACGACCAGAGCCTTTTAACTTATTTTTTGCCGTATGATAACAGTTGGGATTACTATTCGACGGGCTTAACTTACGGACAAACGCACGGCGACTGGTACGTCAAGGAAGGCGGCGTGCCGAAACAGATATGTTTTTCAAAAGCGTACAACAACGATAACGGGATGTATGATATAATATTGAATAAACTCAAAGCCGTTATAGCCGATTCGCACAACGCGGGATGTTCTGTCTTCGAAATAGGCATCGGCGACAACTGGAATTATTGCACTTGTTCGGCTTGCTCTTCTTACGGCAACGGCAAGAGCGACGTATATTTAAGATTCATCAACAAACTTGCGGGCGATATAAGTTCGTGGCAGGCGGCAAATTGTCCCGATCGCGAAATTTATCTTATGGCTTACGCGTATATGGCGTATACTCTCGCGCCTACGGTCGAGACCGCCGCGGACAACGTTATTATCCGTATTTGTCCGTACACCGCGTATTACGACAAAGCGTATAACAGTGCGAGCAACGTAAACAGCAGCGGAACGATGCTAAACGGCACGAACTGGAAGTCGATTTTCGACGGCTGGAGCGTGAAAGCGACCAATCTCGGCGTCTGGGACTACCGTTCGGATTTTACCGACTATCTCGAACCGTTCCCGTTCTGGAAACAACTCGAAAACAATATAAGATATTTTAAATCCCTCGGCGTTATGGAAGTAATGGCGCAAGGCTACGGCAGTTGGTATTCCAACGTTTTAAACCCTTTTGAAGAAATGGATAACTTCGTCAGGAGCAGGATGCTTTGGAACGCTTCGCTTTCTTATACCGAACTGAAAGACGAATTTATCGACGCCTACTACGGTGCGGCGGCGACTTACGTTAAAAACTATATTTCCGCGATAGATACGGCTTTCGGTTCGGAAAATTTCCGCATAGGTAAAAACGATATAACCAAGTCAAAATATTCTTCCGGTTGGGTAAGTACCGTTAAAGGTTATTTCGATTCCGCGTATGCGGCGGTC
>CADBSX010000171.1 GCA_902797515.1 uncultured Eubacteriales bacterium
CGTGGCGAAGACGGGAAGAAGAGCGGTAAATCCGTCGTTCGGACTTTTTGCGGGGGAGATAGAGAGCGGCGCGGAAGTATCGGGCGTTTCAGTCGACGGAACGGTAGAGATCGGCGGACTTGCAAAACTTATGGAAGGAGAATACACGATAAATCTTCTGTTGAACGGCGACGGCACGGGAATAACGGCGGGAGATATAAATCTTCGGGTTTACGGTGAAAAAGGTACAGGCAGGTATTTTTATTACGTCAATCCCGATACGGTATCGGTTTCGGAGGACGGAAGCGTTTCGGTTGAGGTTTACGCGACCAAACAGTACCACGACGCGAACGACGTTAATTACGAAAAAGAATATTACGATATAGATACAAATTACGGAGGTTAATATGAAAATCAGTAGAAAAACAGTTACAAGTCTTGCGCTTTGCGCAGCAATGGGACTAACGTCCGTTTCCGCTTTAAGCGGATGTAAAAAGACCAAGAAAGACAGTATAGTCATTATGACCGAAGACGTTTCCGGTCTTTTTAATCCGTTTTACGCTACTACGGGTGCGGATATGAGCGTTACGGGCTTAACGCAGATAAATATGCTTTCGACTGACGAAAACGCTCAACCCATCGCCGGAGATACCGAACCCACGGTTGTTAAAGATTTCGAATATAAAATAAACGAGAGCGGCGACACCGTATATACTTTCGTTATAAAGAACGGAATAAAATTTTCGGACGGAGTGCCGCTTACCATAAACGACGTTTTCTTTAATCTCTACGAATATCTCGATCCCGTTTATACGGGCTCGTCCACGATGTATTCAACGAAAATAAAAGGTCTTGCGAACTACAGAACGCAGACCAATTACGCTACGACTGAAATGAGCGATCAGGCTCAATCGGATATAACGAATACCGCTAACTTAATGGGCGAAGAGAGATTGTACGAACTCGTTGACGTTTTCCAGACGGAAGGAAAAACGGCTACCGGAACGAGTTACAGTTTAAGTCAAAGCGGTATGGAAACCGCCATTTCCGAATGGTACGTTTCCGAAGGATATAAAAAAGCGGTTTCAGCCGACGACCTTACGGAAGATCAATACAGGGCGAAACTTAAAGAGGATTACGCTTTTGCTCTTAAAACTTTCAAAGAGGAATTGCAGAACGACTTTAAGTCCGCAAGAGACGCGTTCGACGTAACAAGCGATACTTCGATGTATAAAGAACACGCCAAACTTCTTGAAAGCGACGTATTCAAATTCTATCTCTATGAGGGCTATATTACAGCCGATCACGTAAATCCGGAAACGGGACTAAAAGAAAAGAATAAGATATATAAATTCGACGGCAACACTGAAGTTAGCGACGTTACCGAAGAACAGGCGATAAACAAGGTGTTCAACGACAAAATATCCACCGCGCTGAACGAAGTGCTTTCGTATTGGGCGACGGCCGGAACGTTGCAGACGAGGTTTAGTGCCGATGCAATGACGATACTTCTTCACGAGAACGAGTCTACGGACGGACTTGCCTATCCGAATATAAGCGGCATAAAGTCTTTGGGACACACGGGTGATCAAACTAAGGTGGTTATAAACGAAAAAGAATATAACGTCGCACGCGAGCATAATGCGGACGGCACTCCGAAGAATGCGGACGAATACGACGTTCTAGAAATAACGATCGACGGAACGGATCCTAAAGCGATTTTCAGTTTTGCTTTTACCGTCGCTCCTGTACATTATTATACTGCGGATGCTCAGCATCCGAACGGGAGAACGGTTGATATAGCGAATAATAAATTCGGAGTAGAGTATGCCGATTCGTCTTTCCAGACCAACGTTATTCAGTCCCCCGAACACGTGGGCGTTCCCGTAGGTGCTGGCGCGTTTAAGGCGACAGACAGAGATAATTCGGACAACCCCACGCCTTCTACGTTCAACAACAGCAACGTAATTTATTATAAAGCTAACGACGGATTTCTTCTCGGCGCGCCGAAGGCAAAGAAGATTCGTATGCAGGTTGTAAGTTCCACCAACGCTCTCGACTCGCTTGAAAACGGAGCTATAGATTATGCAACTCCGCAATTCACGCCGCAGAATTCGAGAAGACTCGCTTCTATGCAGAACAAAGGTTTCGGACAGCTCGACGCGTGGCAACTC
>CADBSX010000172.1 GCA_902797515.1 uncultured Eubacteriales bacterium
ATACAGACTTCCACCGTCACCGTCGCGGTACTGCCCGAAGCGGAGGACGTCGAGATAAATATAGACGAAAAGGACCTTAAAATAGACACCTACCGTTCGAGCGGGGCGGGCGGTCAGCACGTCAACAAGACGGAATCGTGCATAAGGATGACGCACCTGCCGACAGGGATAGTGGTCACCTGTCAGGACGAAAGGTCGCAGATAAAGAACAGGGAAAAGGCGATGAAAGTCTTAAAGAGCAGACTTTACGACTACTACAACTCGCAGTACAAAAGCGATTACGCGGCGAACAGAAAAAGTCAGGTCGGAACGGGCGACCGCTCCGAGCGGATACGCACTTACAATTTCCCGCAGGGCAGGATAACCGACCACAGAATAGGCAAAACGGTATATAATCTCGAAGATTTTTTAACGGGTGACATCGGGGAAATGATAGAGGCTCTCGGAATAGCCGACAGAGAAATGAAATTGTCGGGCGAAAAGGAAGGATTATAATATGATACAAATCTCCGAAAAAGCGAAAAACGTTTCGGCGTCGGTGACGCTTGAAATTTCGGCTCTCGCCAAACAGATGAAAGCCGACGGCAAAGAAGTTATAGGATTTACTGCGGGCGAGCCCGATTTCGACACGCCCGAATACGTGACGCAAGCCGCGAAAGACGCGCTTGACAAGGGCTATACGAAATACACGCCGACTGCCGGTATAGCGGAACTCAGAAACGCCGTCGCGAAGAAGTTCGAGAAAGACAACGGGCTTTTTTATAAGCCGTCGCAGATAGTCGTGACGGACGGGGCGAAGTCCGCGCTTTTCCACGCGCTTTACGCCGTCGTGTCCGAGGGCGACGAAGTGATAGTTCCTTCGCCTTATTGGATAACCTATACCGAGCAGATCAAACTCTGCGGCGGCGTGCCCGTTATCGTAGAAACTTCCGAAAAGTCGGGCTATAAGCTCTTAAAATCTGATTTTGAAAGGGCGATAACCGCTAAAACGAAGTGCGTGATAATAAATTCGCCTTGCAATCCGACGGGCGCGGTATATTCGGAAAGCGAACTTCGGGATATAGCGGAAGTCGCCGAAAAACACGGTCTTACTATCATTTCCGACGAGATATACGAAAAACTCGTGTTCGACGGCGAAAAGCACGTTTCCGTGGCGTCGCTTTCCGACTACGCCAAGGAAAACACCGTAATAATTAACGGCGTATCCAAGACTTATTCCATGACGGGCTGGCGCATAGGTTATCTCGCCGCGCCCGAAAACGTCGCGAAAGCGATTTCGTCCATGCAGGGGCATACGACGAGCAACGCGTGCACGTTTGCGCAGTACGCGTCCGTATGCGCGTTGGAGAGCGGAAAGGGCGAGGATTTTATCCGCTATATGGTAGGCGAATTCGATTCGCGCAGAAACCTTCTCTGCGATCTTCTTTCGGAAACGGACGGAATAAAATTCTTAAAGCCGAAGGGCGCGTTCTACGTTTTCGCGGACGTTTCGCGCTTTTACGGAAAGAGCGCCGACGGCGAAAAGATAGAAGGCAGCGTCGGTTTTGCCAAGGCTTTGCTTAAAAAAGGCGTGGCGGTCATTCCGGGAAAGGCGTTCGGCGCGGATAACTGCGTGAGGCTCGCCTACACCGTGTCGAAAGCGGACATAGTACGGGGCGCGGAACTCATAAAAGCTTTCGTTTCATCTCTGAAAGCGGAGTAATTTTGCAATAAAATAAAAATTTTTAGGAAAAATCCCTAAAAGCCTTGAAAAAGAATTTTTTTTATAGTACAATATACGTAAGAAAACACGGAGGGTGATTTTATGAAGATTATTTACGGACCTAAAGGCTTCGGCAAGACGAAAATTATAAGAGACGACGTTAACGCCGCCGCTAAAACGGCGAAAGGCAACGTCGTTTTCATTACGGATAAAGCGGTGAATTCCGTCGGGATAGATTTCAGCGTGAGATGCGTGAACACCGAAGAGTACGGCATTGCGGGAAAAGACGCGTTCTGCGGTTTTATGAAAGGTCTTATGGCGGGCAACAGGGATATAGAGTACGTCTTTATAGACGGAGTTTATAAGATCACGAAAACGGACGTTCCCGACCTCGAAGACGTATTTTCGGAACTCGAAAAGTTGAGCGCGGAAACGGGCGTCAAATTCGAACTTACCGTAAGTTCCGCGAAAGAGGATCTTCCTAAATTTATTTTAAAGTATCTGTAAAAATAAAATCACACGCCCCGAAAGCCGCAGGCTTTCGGGGCGTGTTTTTTATCTTTTTATCTTTTCCGTAATATATTCCGCGTAAATTTTCGCGACGTTTATTCCCGTGACCTCTTCGAAACCTTTGAAAAAGGCGTTCGAGTTGACTTCGCACACGTAAAAACCGTCTTTTCCGAAGAGAAGGTCTATTCCGCAGTAATCGAGAGAGAGTATCTCGGCTGTTTTTTCGCACAGAATTGCCGTTTTTTCGTCGTTTGTAAACGGTTCGCCCTTTCCGCCGGAAGATATGTTCGACCTGAAATCCCCGAGGGAAGTCCTCTTCATCGCGCCTACGACCTTTTTCCCGACGACGATAACGCGGACGTCCGTTCCGTAACTTTCGGATATAAAGCGCTGATACAGGTGCGGCTTGAACAACACCTTTTCGGCGACGCGTTCGAGTTCGGTTCTGTTTTTCGCGAGATATACTTCTTTTCCGAGAGAGCCGTAACACTCTTTCACGACGACGGGATATCCGAGCCGCTTTTCTATTTCGCAAAGAGCCTTCCCGTCAGGTTTCGCCCCGTCGGTAAAGCAGAGAAGTCCGGGGATAGTGTCGGGCATTTTTATCCCGCGGTCCGAAAGCGCGAGATAAGTTTTCATCTTGTCGTCGCAGAGCGTTATCCCCTTATATCCGTTAAAGACTTTTACGCCCGCGTTTTTGAGAATGCCGAGCGTGTATTCGTCCTTGTCGAGATAAACGCAGAAATCGTAAGAGAAAAGTCGGGAAACGCTCTTTCCGTCCTCTATCCCGCAGGGGAAGAAGTCGTTTTTCTTTATTTCCGTTTCCACGCCGAGTTTTCCGAATTCTTCTTTCAGCCTTTTCGGCTGGTAGAGTATCGCGTCGAAATCGGCGTACGGATTTATAAGTATAATTCCTTTCATATCACGATATCACCATATTGCCATATTACCATATGAACTTGCAAGAAGGTTTGCGGTCGAAATAGTCCGTAAGATCGGTATCGGAAACGATATGCGTCACGTCGTTTACCGAACAGAGGTAATACGAAGAAGTCCTGTCCGTTTTCGAGCCGTCGATCAGGAACACTCTCTTTTCCGCTCTTTCCATCATCGCGCGGCGAACGTAGTTTTCTTCCTCGAAACAGTCGTATATCCCGCCGCGCTTATCTACCGCGTGCGCGGAGAAGAACATAACGTCCGCGTGATAGTTTTCTATCGTGTTTACCGCGCTCTGACCGACGAGCACCGCCCTGTTTCTCTCGGATATCTTTCCGCCCGTCGAAACCGCGTCGCCGCCGTTTTTAGACAGCAGAGAAATAGTGTCGATGCCGTTTGTAACCACTCGGATATTATTGAAATTTCCGAGAAAGTCCGCGATAAAGAACGCCGTCGTCGAGCCGTCGAGGAAAATAAGGTCGCCGTCTTTTATCAGCGAAGTCGCGAGATGCGCTATATTCTTTTTCTCGAAACTGTTCTGCTCGGAACGGAAAGAAAACGTCGGAAAAAATTCGTTGTCGCCCGCGATCTTCGCCCCGCCGTGCGTTCTGCGGATAAGTCCTTTGTCTTGCAGAGCGTTGAGTTTCCGCCTTATGCTCGACGGACTCAAATACAGGGCGGCGGTAAGTTCGTCTATCGTCGCCGACTTTTTTTCTTTGAGAAATTCGAGTATCTCTCTTTCGCCGTTATCCTTCATAATTTTGCTCGCTTTGATTATTTCAATTAAAAATTTTGCTCGTTTTGAGTTTAAGTTATCAATTATTCTCAACTATGCGAAAAATAATTGCTCGTTTTGCATATTTATATTATAATATAAATCGGTTGAATTGTAAATCGTTTTCAACACAAATCAATAAGGAGTATTAAAAAATGGCGAAAGTATATCTTGATTGGAAAACTGCGTATTCGTTCGTCGAGGACGCGTTCGTAGGCGTCGGCGTTCCGAGAGAGGACGCGAAGATCTGCGCGGACGTTCTGCTCGAAAGCGACAAGAGGGGAATAGAGTCGCACGGCTGCAACAGGTTCAAACCTATATATATAGACAGGATAAACGACGGAATACAAAATCCCGTCACGGAGTTCGAGATAGTAAAGGAAACGCCGACCACCGCGGTCGTTGACGGACACAACGGCATGGGGCAGGTTATAGGATATAAATCCATGCGGCTCGCTATGGACAAGGCGAAGAAATACGGCATGGGCATGGTAGTCGCGAGGAACAGTTGCCATTACGGCATAGCGGGATATTACGCGTCGATGTGCACGAAGGAGGGCATGATAGGAATAACGGGCACGAACGCCCGTCCGTCCGTCGCGCCGACTTTCGGCGTGGAAGGGATGTTCGGAACGAATCCGCTGACCGTCGGTATTCCGACCGACGAGGCGTTCGATTTCGTCATCGACTGCGCGACGAGCATCACGCAGAACGGCAAGATAGAGTATTACGCGAGGACGGGCGAGAACGTTCATGCGGGGACGATAATAGATTCCGACGGCAACGCGGTCGAAGGGAACGCGGAAGTCGCGCTCAAAAAGATACGCGGCGGCACCGCGGCTCTCACTACGCTCGGCGGAATAGGCGAGGCTCTCGGCGGCTATAAGGGCTACGGATACGCGATGGTGGTCGAACTTCTTTCCGCCGCGCTTTCGGACGGGGCGTACGGAAAAGCCCTCGACGGCAAAGACGAGAACGGAAACAAAGTCCCCTATCATCTCGGACATTTCTTTATCGCGATAGACACGGCGCATTTCCTCGGCGAGGACGTTTGCAGGAAAAAAGCGGGCGATATTTTAAGAGCGGTGAGGGCGTCCAAAAAAGCCCCCGGAGCGGAAAGGATATACACTGCCGGCGAAAAGGAATATCTCGTCTGGCAGGACAGAAAAGACAAAGGCGTTCCGATAAACGAATCCGTTCAGAAGGAAATGATAAAGGTACGCGACGATCTGGGACTTAAAAAATATGTTTTTCCGTGGGAAAACTGACGGCATATTCATCCCGTGATACCGCGTTCCGCTCGGTTTTTGCAATTCCTACGACCAAAGAGGTCGTTCCCTTTCAAAAACCATCGCGCGCCTTGTCTCACGGGCGACTATGCCGTCAGTGAAATCGTAGTTATATTCATCCCGTGATACTGCCGACTTTTTGTCATCCTGAACCGACTTTCCTTGACGGGCGGATGAAGGATCTCTTATAAAAACGGCGAATACGGCGGAAAAAACGATAATTAAATTAAAAGAGGACAACAAAAAATGAATTACGCTGAAGAATCTCTTAAAAAACACTACGAGTGGAAAGGAAAAATAGAAGTTACGCCGAGAGTCGAAGTAAAATCGAAAGAAGACTTGTCTCTCGCCTACACGCCGGGAGTCGCGAGCCCGTGCCTCGAAATACAGAAAGACGAAAGCAAGAGTTTCGATCTCACGAGGCGTTGGAATACCGTCGCGGTCATAACCGACGGAACGGCGGTTTTAGGGCTCGGCGATATAGGTCCCGTCGCGGGAATGCCCGTAATGGAAGGAAAGTGCCTTTTATTCCGCACTTTCGCGGGGATAGACGCTATCCCGATATGCGTAAAGAGCAAAGACGTCGATGAACTCGTGAGGACGATATATCTTATATCGGGCAGTTTCGGCGGGATAAATCTCGAAGATATTTCCGCGCCGAGGTGTTTCGAGGTGGAAAGACGGCTCAAAGAAATATGCGACATCCCCGTTTTCCACGACGACCAGCACGGAACGGCGATAGTCCTCGGGGCGGCCCTTATAAACGCGCTCAAAGTCGTCGGCAAGAAGATGAACGAGGTAAAGATCGTCATAAACGGAGCGGGATCGGCAGGTATAGCGATAGGAAAATTCCTCTTGTCGCTCGGCGCGAAGAATATCGTTATGTGCGATAAATTCGGCTCGCTCGTAAAGGGCAAAGCGGAAATGAACGCGGCGCAGGCGGAGATGGCGGAAAAGACGAACGCGGAAATGCTCGACGGCTCGCTTAAAGACGTTATGGCGGGCGCGGACGTGTTTATAGGCGTTTCCGCGCCGAATATCGTTTCGGAAGAAATGGTAAAGAGTATGAACGTTGGCGCGATAGTGTTCCCGATGGCTAATCCTACGCCGGAGATAATGCCCGAACTCGCATTGAAAGCGGGCGCGGCGGTAGTAGGATCGGGCAGGAGCGATTATCCGAATCAGGTGAACAACGTGCTCGCTTTCCCCGGGATATTCAGGGGCGCGCTCGACGCTCGGGCGAAAGAGATAACGGAAGAAATGAAAGTCGCGGCATGTCTCGCGCTTGCCGGTCTCGTGAAAGAAAAAGACCTTTCTTCGACTAATATCCTTCCGAAAGCGTTTGAAAAAGGAGTTGCGGAAGCGGTCGCGGCGGCGGTAAAGAAAGCCGCGCTTTGAAATCTCCGAAAATTTATTTAAAATCCCCGTTTTCATTGACAAAATGTGGATAGTATATTATAATATTAGCGTTATTAAAGAACAGGAGATAAAAATATGCTTACTTCCATTGTCGGAATAAATTGGGGAGACGAAGGCAAAGGCAGAATGGTCGATTTGCTTTCGGAGGATTACGACGTCGTCGTTCGGTATCAGGGCGGCAACAATGCGGGACATACCGTGATCAACGACAAAGGGAAGTTTATTTTGAATCTTCTTCCTTCGGGGATCCTCCGCGACACCGTCGTAAACGTCATGGGAAACGGCATGGTGATAGACCTTAAACACCTCTGCGGCGAAATGGAAAAACTCGTCGCGGCAGGGATAAGCATAACGCCGGATAACCTTAAAATATCGGACAAAGCGGTGATATGCATGCCGTATAATGTTCTTCAGGACGGGCTCGAAGAGCAGAGACTCAAAGACAAGAAATTCGGCTCGACTTTGCGCGGCATCGCGCCTATTTACGGCGACAAATACCTCAAAAAAGCCGTCCGTATGGGCGAACTCTTCAATATGGATATACTGAAAGAGCGGCTTAAAGGCATAGTCGAGTGGAAAAACCTCACCATAGAGGGCGGATATAAACACGAGCCCGTAAAATACGAAGATATGGTCTCGTATCTCGAAGAATACGGCGGAAAACTCAAAAAATTCGTCTGCGACACTTCGCTTTTCTTGGACGACGCGGCAAAGAGCGGCAAGAAGATAATGTTCGAGGCTCAACTCGGCGCGCTCCGCGATATAGATTTCGGTATCTATCCATACACTTCCTCGTCCTCGACGATCTCGGCTTACGCGCCTATCGGATCGGGAATACCTAATCACAAACTCGACAAGGCGATAGGCATAATGAAGGCGTATTCGACTTGCGTCGGCGAAGGACCTTTCACCGCAGAATATTTCGGCGAAGAGGCGAATAAACTCCGCGAGGCGGGCGGCGAATACGGCGCGGCGACGGGCAGACCGAGAAGAGTCGGTCCGTTCGACGTAGTGGCGTCGAAATACGGCGTGAGAGTGCAGGGCGCGACGGAGATCGCGCTCACCAAACTCGACGTTTTGTCGGGATATGAAGAACTCGAAGTATGCGTCGCCTACGAGATGGACGGAAAGCGTTATACGGAATTTCCGTTTACCGACGTGCTCGACAAATGTAAGCCCGTTTTCGTTAAAATGAAAGGTTGGAACTGCGATATAAGCAAGTGCAGAAAGCCTTCCGACCTTCCGAAAGAGGCATACGATTACGTTAAATTCATTGAAAAGGCGACCGGCTCGAAAATAACCTACGTTTCCGTCGGCGCGGAAAGAGAAGCGTATATAAAAATGTAAAACTGCGACAAAGCCCCGAAAGCGGCTTGCCGCTTTCGGGGCTTTGTTTTTTATTTTCCGCTTATGAAGAAACCGTTGATATTATCTCTTATACTTTTTCTCTTCGCGTTTACGGCGTGCAATCGCGAGGCGGGCGGCTCGGTGAAGATCGCGCCCGAAGAAAACGCGCCCGTATATCACGAAGGTACGGATAAAGACGGCGCGGAAGAAAAAGAAAGCGGACGTATATGCGTTATCGCTTACGAAACGGGATATAAAATTCTTTCCGAAACGGAAGAGAACGCCGTTTTCGCAGACGGGAAAACGAATTATAACGAAGAATACGGCGTAAGTTATTCCGTAAAGGACGAATATATCGCGTTCGCGTTTGAAAACGCGGAAGAGATAACGGGATACGCCGTCTGGAACGGTTATAGCGCAAGGCTTTTCGGCGTAAAGACGGGCGGCGCGAACAAGTATCATTTCTTTTACGGGGATACTCTCCATTGCGGAGTGACCGTTTCGGTTTCCGACCTCTCGGAAATAAGAAAAGACGGAACTGACGGCGGCTTTTCGAGCGGACAATATTCGGTTGCGGAAAGGCTTACCGTACAAACCTCGGACGGTGAAAACTCGTGGCTGTTCGGCAGAAATTTCGACGGCGACGACCTCGCTCTTTACGACGGAGCGGGCGGAACGTATTATTCCGACGAGTTCGGAACCGCGTCGATAGACGGTTTCGGCACTCTGACTTTCGGCGACGAAAAGTACCGCTATAAAATAAGCGAAAACACGGTTTTTTACATATTCGGGGAAGAAGAGCGAACGATGTATATAGATAAGTCCGAAAAGACTTTCTCTTTCCCGACCGACGGATACGAGGGCGAATATTCGGGCGACGGCG
>CADBSX010000173.1 GCA_902797515.1 uncultured Eubacteriales bacterium
ATTTCTTACCAATGATTGCTTTATTCATAGATAAAGTTCACCTCCTGTTTTATTTTGCTTGGTTTGCATAGCCTTCGTAATACTTCGCGTATGCAAAACTTTTTTATTATTTAATAATGTTAAAGACAATCTTCTTTCCGATTAAACCGCCTTGCAGTTTAGCCGTATCAGAGTTTTATCTTTACGTCCACGCCCGCGGGCAAATGGATGCTGTCGAGAATTTTGGCGTTCGTCGAATAGATGTCGATAAGTCTCTTATGCGTCCTTATCTCGAACTGTTCTCTCGAATCCTTATACTTGTGAGGAGAACGAAGAATCGTGACCACTTCCTTCTCGGTCGGAAGGGGAATAGGACCGGACACCTTCGCGCCCGCCTTTTTCATGGTTTCGACTATTCTCTCCGTAGCCTGATCGACCATTTTATGGTCGTAAGCGGCTAATTTGATCCTGATTTTCTGACCTGCCATTTTGTTACCTCCGAATTTATACTAACGTTTCTGTCAACGCCGCCGTGTGTGTCGCGCCCGTTCGCAATAAAAAAATCACTCGCCGCTGTGTTTTTCGCGAGTGACTCGATATCGCTTTCAGGTCGCAGTTAGTCGCAAAGGTCAAAGCCTTCACAATTGTCGATAGAAATTATCTTCCTACTTCGTTTTTCGGTTTCCGGAATCCGAAAAAAAGCGTGGATTAAGTAACTTTCCATCTCAACCCGTATTTCACACAGCCTAAATATAATACAACATTGCGAAAATAATGTCAAACGTTTTTACAAAAAAATAAAAAAATTTTTTTACCGCGCGAAATCCGTATATATATTATATTATTGTTATATGTCGTCCGTGAGTTCTTCAAAAGATACGCCGAGAACTTTCAGCATTTTTATCACGTTGTATAAGGACGGCTCGATCTTATCCCTTTCCCACTCGCTCACTCTCTGCTGCGTGGTTCCCATAGCGGCGGCGAATTCCGATTGCGTCAATCCCGCCGCCCTTCTCAAATTTTTAACGTTTTTCCCCAAAGTATTTTTCATACTTAAATTTTACACTAAATCAAGTGTATTTATTTGACATACACTATTTTTAGTGTTAAAATAAATATTATTTTACTTTCGACGAAAAAACGCGAAAGCGGAAGAGGGGAAAACAAATGAACGACGCGGTAAAAACGATGATGATGTCGATACGGTACAAGATTTGCGGAGAGCCTTTTTCTGACGCAACGAAGAAAGACTTCTCTGACGACTTTCTTATGCGGCTGTTCCGACTTTCGGAAGCGCACGATATGGCGCATATAGTCGGTTCGGCGCTGGAAGAGAACAGGCTTTTACGAAGCGAAAGCAAGGTCGCTCAACTATTTCGCAACAGAATAATGATCGCGGTCTATCACTACGAGCAGTTGAACTACGAACTCGGTCGGATATGCGAAACTTTCGAGAGAGAAAAAATACCGTTTATTCCGCTTAAAGGCGCGGTTTTACGGCAATATTATCCTAAACCTTGGTTGCGGACGAGTTGCGATATAGACGTTTTCATCCGCGAAAAAGACCTCGGACGGGCGACGGTAAAACTCGAAAAGGAACTGTCGTATCGCTCGGAAGGTCGGGGCGCGCACGACGTCGGATTTACGTCGCCTTTCGGGATAAGGCTCGAACTTCACTATAATTTCGTCGAGGAAAGGGCGACGGAAAAATCGGAATTGCCGCTGAAAAACATATGGAACTACGCTTACGCGGACGAAAATTCCGTCCGTTATCGGCTGACGAACGAAATGTTTTATTACTACCATATCGCGCATATGGCGAAACATTTCGTAAGCGGCGGTTGCGGCGTCCGTCCGTTTCTGGATATTCTTATATTGAACGGGAAAATAAAATACGACGAGGAAAAAAAAGCGGAACTGCTTAAAAAAGGCGATCTTGTCGAATTCGAGCGGGCGGCGAAGAAACTGTGCGACGTATGGTTTAAGGACGAAGAACCTGACGATATAACGGAAACTATGCAGAAATACGTTCTGTCGGGCGGAATTTACGGCAGCGCGGAAAACAGGGCGGCGGCGAAAAAGAAGTCGGAATATATGCGCTCGCGCATATTTCTGCCTTACGACGTTCTGAAAGAACAGTATCCCGTTTTGCGCAAGCATAAAATGCTCTTCCCTTTTATGCAGGTTCGCCGTTGGCTCGGACTGATCTTCAAAGGCAGACTGAAACAATACAAAATAGCGGCGAAAGCGAACAAAGCGGTCGGAAACGGAAAGAGAGAGGAAACCGCGAAAATGATGTCCGCCCTCGGTCTGTAAACGAGATCGGCGTAATACGAGCGAGCCCGCCGCGGTAAAACCGCGGCGGGCTCGCTCTTCTCTATATTTTAATACAATTTTTCGACTTTTATCTTGTCGTATATCTCGTAAAATTTGTCTATGTAGAATAAATTCGTCCCGGGAGTGGTCACCGACGCCGTGCCCGCCGCCACCGCGCACCTTAAAACCTCTTCGCGGCTCGCGCCTCTCTCGGTCATCACCGCCGCCGCGGCTATCATGCCGTCGCCCGCGCCGACCGTACTGTTTACCGCGACGGTCGCGCTCTTGCAGAAAAGCGCGGACTTCCCGTCGGTGAAGATCGCGCCCTTTCTTCCGAGAGAAAGAAGTACGTTCTCCGCGCCTTCGTCTATAAGTATCTTGCATCCGTCGAGCATCTCGTCAACCGAATCGTAA
>CADBSX010000174.1 GCA_902797515.1 uncultured Eubacteriales bacterium
CCCGCGTTTTTAGTCGCGCAGTAATAATCCCAGATAAGCCCGACGGGAAGAGTTTTATATTCCTGCGAAACCGCGAGCCTCGACGTGACGTCGCCGTCCCTTTCGAGTTTTTTAAGGCTTTCAACGGGCGTAAGCAAAGAAGAAAGGATCGCTTTTCTCGTGTTGCGAAGTCCCACTATCCACGCGGCGAGACGGTTTACCGACGCGTCGAAATAGTCCGTCGCGATATACGTCGCGTCGAGTTTTCCGAGCCTTACGAGTTCGTCCGTAATATTTTTGAGTTCGTCGTCGTAACATACGACGTGGTCGCTGTCCCACCTTACGGGCCTCGACACGTGTAATAAGCAGTGATCCGCGAAAGCGTAAACCGAACTGAGTTTCGCGGAAACCACTTCGGTCGGATGATAATGCCCGCAATCGAGCGTCAAGATGATATGATCGGATTTTTTGCTCATAACGTATCCCATACAGAATTCGTGCGAGCCGACCGTGTAACTTTCAACGCCTATTCCGAAAAGTTTGGATTCTATTCCGTCCATTACGTTTTCGACGTCTTCCGTCGCGGCGAATATCTTATCGTAAGAATCTTTGAGCCTGAGTCTCGGAGAAAGCGTATCTATCGGAAATTCCTTGTCGCCGTCGGGCGTCCAATGGTTTATAACGCAGACTTTTCCCGTCCTCTTCGCGAAATATCCGCCAATTTTTCTGCATCTTATCCCGTGTTCTATCCAAAATTTCCTGACGTTGTCGTCGGCGGCGGAAAGAGTGCCTTTATCGGAAAGCCTGTGAGAAAAATACGTTGGATTGAAATCCATACCGAGACCGCGTTCGACAGCCCAATCCGCCCATTTTTTAAAGTGTTCGGGCTCGATTTCGTTTCTATCGACAAAGCCGTCGCTTTCGAGATAACTCGCGTGTATATTTATTTTCTTTTCCCCGGGGAAATACTTCAACACTTCGTCGAGATCGGCGCGGAGTTCCTCCGGATTTCTCGCCTTCCCGGGATAATTTCCGGTCGTCTGTATTCCGCCGCTCAATCCTTTGTCCTTTTTCTCGAATCCGTTTACGTCGTCGCCCTGCCAGCAATGTATCGATATCGGAACGCGGTCGCAAGCCTCTATCGCCTTATCGACGTCGATGCCGTATTTAGAGTAGTATTCTTTTGCGAATTCATATCCTTTCAAAACGTTTTTATCCATAAAAACTCCTTTGCGGCGCCGCCGCATAAACGATAGTTCCATTATACAAGAAATTTACGAAAAAATCAAGCGATTATTCGAGTTCGAACGCGCCGGTGTAAAGTTGATAATACGTTCCCTTTTGTTCGAGAAGTTGCTCGTGCGTGCCTCTTTCGATTATTCTGCCGTGATCGAGAACGATGATAACGTTGGAATTCATTACGGTGGAAAGCCTGTGCGCTATAATAAACACCGTCCTTCCTTCCATAAGTTTATCCATACCTCTCTGAACGATAGCCTCCGTCCTCGTGTCTATCGAGGAAGTCGCCTCGTCGAGTATCATAACGGGCGCGTCGGCGACAGCCGCTCTCGCGATTGAAATAAGTTGCCGTTGACCTTGCGAAAGATTAGCCCCGTCGCTGACGAGCATGGTATTATAGCCTTCCGGAAGTCTTGTGATAAAGTCGTCCGCGTTGGCGAGTTTTGCCGCGGCGACGCACTCTTCGTCCGTCGCGTCAGGTCTTCCGTATCGGATATTGTCCATAACCGTTCCCGTAAAGAGATTGGTATCCTGCAAAACGATGCCGAGAGATCTACGTAGATCTTTCTTATTTATCTTATTTATATTTATCCCGTCGTAACGTATTTTGCCGTCGGCTATATCGTAAAACCTGTTGAGAAGGTTCGTTATAGTCGTTTTTCCCGCGCCCGTCGCGCCGACGAAAGCGACTCTCTGCCCCGGTTTTGCGTACAGTGAAACGTCGTGAAGAACTATTTTTTCCGGACTGTAACCGAAATCCACGTCTTTTATAACGATATCGCCTTTAAGCGGCGTATAAGTCAGAGTTCCGTCGCCGTGCGGATGTTTCCACGCCCACTTGCCCGTTCTTTCGGTCGTTTCGCAAAGATTTCCGTCTTTATCGGTCGTGACGTTGACCAAAGAGACGTATCCATCGTAATTTTCCGGCTCTTCGTCGAGTATTCCGAACACTCTGCTCGCTCCCGCCATCGCCATTATGACCGAATTTATCTGTCCGGAGACCTGCCCCATACTGTTCGCGAACTGTCTCGTCGCGCCGAGAAGGGCGAATACCGTCGGAAAAGTCATTTTTTCCGCAAAAGAGCCTGTTTCAAACAGAGACTTAAAGCCGAAGTTGATTCCGTCGTTTACCGCTATCGCGCAACCTATGAACGCTATTACCACGCAAAGGATATTCCCTATATTGTGGATAATAGGCATAAGCATATTTGAAAACGCGTTCGCCTTATATGAAACGTCACAAAGATTTCCGTTCACTTCGTCGAAACCGTCTATCGCCGCGTTTTCGTGACAGAAAACTTTAACTACTTTCTGACCGTGGATCATCTCTTCGATATATCCTTCCATTTTACCGACCGAACGCTGCTGCGCCATAAAGTATTTTGCGCTCCTCGTTCCTATCGTCTTTGTGACGAAAAGAATAGAAATTACGCCGAGAAGCACTATTCCGAAAACGAGCGCGCTTATATAAAGCATCGAAAAAGTGAGCGTTATAAGCGTAATTATCGTACTGCAAATCTGCGGAAGGCTCTGCGAAATAAGTTGCCGAAGGGCGTCGATATCGTTCGTGTAGATACTCATTATATCGCCGTGAGTATTGGTATCGAAGTATTTTATCGGCAATTTCTGCATTTTCGCAAAGACTTTGTTACGCATATCAGCGAGAAATCTCTGCGTTAAGACCGCGCCGATCTGTCCCATTATAAAGTTTGCGAGAAGTCCGAGAACGTAAATACTTCCGAGTACGGCGAGAAAGCCGAGAACTCTGCCCCACGCCTCGTCAACGCCTATTGTTCCCGCTGCGTCGTCGGCGCCGTCGGCTATCGCGGAATAAATGTTTTGTAAGAAAGGCGACGCGATAGAGCCCGCGACCGCGCTTACGACAAGGCACAGAGCCATTATCGACACGAGAAGTTTGTAGTTTTTGAAAAGAAATCCGAGAAGGCGTTTCAGAACGCCTTTTTTCATAACGAATTTTCCGTTTGCGAATGCGCTTTTACCGGACGATTTTACAGGCGGCATCAGTTTTTACCTCCTTGATCGGATCTCTTGTTCTGCGAATAATAAACTTCCTGATATATAGGATCGGAGGCGAGAAGATCGGCGTGTTTTCCGATCGCGTGGATACGCCCGTTGTCCATTATCACAATCTTATCCGCGTCCTGAACCGACGCGACTCTCTGCGCGATTATTATTTTGGTAGTTTCAGGGATATATTCCGAAAACGCCTTGCGAAGTTTCGCGTCCGTTTTCATATCGACGGCGGAAGTGCTGTCGTCGAGAATAAGCACTTTCGGCGAAGTCAGCAAGGCGCGGGCAATACAGAGTCTTTGCCTTTGTCCGCCGCTTACGTTCGTTCCGCCCTGTTCTATCATAGTGTCGTATTTATCGGGGAAAGTCACGATGAATTCGTCGGCTTGCGCGAGTTTGCAAGCCTCTACGATATCCTCGTCGGAAGCGTTCGGATTTCCCCAACGCATATTTTCCTTTATCGTTCCGGAAAACAGAGTGTTTTTCTGCAAGACGACGGCCACGTTTTTACGCAACACTTCCATATCGTATTTTTTTACGTCAACGTCGCCGACGCTTACCGTGCCCTCCGTCGCGTCGTAAAGCCGCGAAATAAGGTTTACGAGCGTTGTTTTAGACGAGCCCGTACCGCCGAGAATGCCCACGGTTTCCCCGCTTTTAATATCCAGATTTATATCGACGAGAGCGAAGTTTTCCGCTTTTTCAGAATATCTGAAAGAAACTCCGTCGAATCTTACGTCGCCGTTTTTGACTTCGTTAACGGGCTCTTCGGGATTTACAAGATCGCTTTTTTCATCGAGAACTTCGACGATCCTCCTGCCGCTTTCCATAGACATTATAACCATAACGAAGATCATCGAAACCATCATAAGCGACATAAGTATCTGGAAAGAATACATTATCAAAGATTGAAGGTCGGTATATAAAAGCCCCGTTTTCTCGTGCAGAATCAGGTGCGCGCCTATTCCGACGACCGCGATAAGCGCGCCGTACATACATAGTTGCATAACGGGGCCGTTCAGCGCGAGTATCCTTTCGGCTTTCGTAAATTCTCTTCCGAGGTCGTTCGATACTTTAGTGAATTTTTCGGTCTCGAACTCTTCCTTCGCGTAAGCCTTGACGACGCGCATGCCTTTGATGTTTTCCTCGACCGAGGCGTTGAGAGCGTCGTAACGTTTGAAAAGCCTGCGGAATATAGGGAAAGCGAGCCTCGCGACGACTATAAGAGTCCCCGCGAGTATCGGAATACTGACGAAGAACACGACAGGAAGCGTAGTATCCACCAAAAAACTCATTATTATCGAGAAAATAAGCATAAGCGGACTTCTTATCGCCGTTCTTATAAGCATCATAAACGCGAATTGAACGTTCGTTACGTCCGTCGTAAGCCTCGTGACGAGCGAACTCGACGAAAATTTGTCTATATTCGAGAACGAAAACGACTGAACGTTCACGTACATATCGCGACGCAGATTTTTCGCAAATCCCGTTGACGCTTTCGCGCAGAACTTCCCACCGAGCATTCCGGCGATAAGCGAAATTATCGCCGCGCCGACCATAAGTCCGCCGTATAAATATACTCCTTGCATATTTCCTTTCCCGACTTCCGCGCCGAATACCGAAATAAGAAACGGAATAAGAATTTCCATACCTGCCTCGACGACCATAGATAAGATCGTCAGAACGGTATCTTTTTTATATTCCCGAAGGGATGCCGCCAATTTTTTGAACATACTATTCCTTTTATCAATTAAAAAATACCTAATATATTTTATAACTATTAAAAAAATAAGTCAACAAATAAAAACCGATAAAAAAAGAAAATCAGGTGAAATTTCCCCGATTTTCCTTTAAAAAATAATTTTCAATTGTTGAAATACGTCTTTTTCATATACGCGGCGTCTTCCGCCTGCGTTCCCGCCGATTCGCATATCACCACGGGCTCTAACCGAAGTTCTTTTAGCGCGACCGAAAGCGGCTCGAACTCGGGGCCGTATTCCGTATCTTCAAACGTAAGATGCCTTACCTCGCCTTTCGCGGAATACTGTATCTTTGAAAAATGGACGTGAAAATTTTTCATTTTTTCGTATCCGAGTTCGCCTATCATATATTCGAGCCTCGATTTATAATCGTAAACCGTTTTAAGGCTTCCCTGTTCGCGTGCGTTGACGTGCCCGAAATCGACCGTCGGAATAAAAACGCGGTCTATCTTGCAAAATCCGGTTATTTCTTCTATCGTGCCGATCTGCGCCGTTTTTCCCATCGTTTCGGGACAGAAATATATATCGTCGTATCCGCTTTCGTATATCAGATCGCGGAGAATTTTCAGTCTGTCGGCGGTTTTCTCCACCGCCTCCGACCTTTCCGCTTTCCCTTGCGCGGCGGGATGAAAAACAACTCTGTTTCCCTGCATAAGACGCATCATTTTCGCGCTGTTTAATATGTAATTGAAAGAATTAACGGCTTTTTCTTCTTCGGGCGTGGCGAGATTTATGAAATACGGCGCGTGAACGCTTATTCCGACTCCTGCGTTTTTAAAGGCGTTTCCTATCGAAACCGCCTTTCCTTCACCGAGATTGACGCCGCGTCCGAAAGAATATTCGTAATAGTCCAAGCCCCTTTCTTTGATCCATACCGCCGCTTCTTCGCTCGACTTATGA
>CADBSX010000175.1 GCA_902797515.1 uncultured Eubacteriales bacterium
CAGAATTATTCCGCATCCGCTATAACTTATTACGAAAAGACCTATTCGGACCTTATAACCGAATAACGGGCGCATTACTTAATAAAAACAGACGGCAAAAAAATGTCGTCTTTTTTTATTGAAAACGTTTGACAAACGAAAAATAATGTGTTATTATATCCGAGCAAAGCAGAAGCGAACCTTCTCGCCACAAGATTTTTTGAAGTGGCGCATAATTCTTTCGGTCGGTACTACGTATCGGCTCGGTCACGGGATTTGTGTCGGGTTTTGCTTTTGCAAGCCCGTTTTCGTTATAACGGGGAAATATAAACGGGAAGGTACACCACTATAAAAGACCAAAAAGATCAAGTTCAGATCAACGAAGATATCAGAGATCGGGAAGTCCGCCTTATCGGCAGCGACGGCTCTCAACTCGGGATAGTTTCTTCTCGCGAGGCTCTCCGCCTTGCCGACGAGCAGGGGCTCGACCTCGTGAAGATCGCCCCGCAGGCGACGCCGCCCGTATGCAAAATCATGGACTACGGGAAATACAGATTCGAAACGCTTAAAAAGCAGAAAGAAGCGCGTAAAAATCAAAAGACGGTCGAACTTAAAGAGATATGGCTTTCTATGACGATAGATATAGGCGACCTCAACGTTAAGGCGCGGCAAGCGCAGAAATTTCTTCAAAGCGGAAACAAAGTAAAGGTTTCGATCAGGATGAGAGGCAGGCAGAACGCTCACGCGGCTCTCGGCGAGGACGTGATGAAAAAGTTTATCGAGATCGTCGGCGCGGTCGCGCAGGTCGAGCAGAGGCCGAGGATAGAGGGACGCAGTATTTTAATGATACTCGCGCCCGCCAAATCAAACTGATACACAATAAAATCGGAGGACAGAAATATGCCAAAAATGAAATCGCACAGCGGTGCGAAAAAACGTTTCAGACTTACGGGCACGGGAAAGGTCAAAAGATACAGCCAAGGCAAGAGCCATATTCTCGCGAAGAAGTCAACCAAACTCAAAAGAAGATTAAGAACGGGAACTTACGTTTCCAAGACGCAGGAAAAGACGGTCAAGTGTCTTATTCCGTACAAGAAGTAAGAGGAGGTTGAACAATGCGTATTAAAAGAGGAGTAAACGCTGTTAAAAAGCGCAGAAAAATATTGAAACTTTCCAAGGGATACTTTGGAGCGAAGAGCAAACTTTACAGAGTCGCAAGACAAGCCGTAATGAAGTCGCTTGCCTACGCATACGTCGGCAGAAAGGCGAAGAAGAGAGATTTCAGAAAACTCTGGATCGCGAGGATCAACGCGGCGTGCAGGCTCAACGGAATGTCTTACAGTTCGTTTATGCACGGACTTAATCTCGCAGGTCTCGACCTCAACAGGAAGGTCCTTGCCGATATTGCCGTAAACGACGCAGCGGGCTTTACCGCGCTCACCGAGACCGCAAAGGCTCAACTTAAATAATAATTCAGAGCCGCGATCGGAAATTCCTTTCACGGCTCTTTTTTAGAGAGAAATGGTCATAACGTCGCGTAGCAACGGTCGGATAAAAGAAATATACGCCCTAAAAGACAAAAAGGCGCGGAAAGAACGCGGACTTTATATCGTCGAAGGTTTTAAAATGATACGCGAGGCGCGTATTTTCGGCAAGCGTATTTCTCTTATCGTCGGAACGGAAAGCGGGCTTTCGGAACTCGGAATAGAGGACGCGGAAACGCTCGCGGTAAGCGAGGGCGTGTTCGGATGGTTGAGCGACGAAGTAACGCCGCAAGGCGTTCTCGCGGTAATAGAGCGGGAATTTTACGAGGCGGAAAAGCCTGAAAAGAGTTGCGTTCTTCTCGACGGAATAAAAGATCCGGGGAATATAGGCACTATAATCAGGACTTGCGCCGCGGCGGGAATAACCGATGTTTACCTTGCCGACTGTTGCGATCCGTTTTCGCCGAAAGCGGTGCGCTCGTCTATGAGCGGGATATTCCGCGTCCGCCTTTTCGGGACGGAACGGGAAAAGATCGGGGATATATTCAAAGATATTCCCCTTATCGCCGCGGATATGTCGGGCAAAGACGTATTTTCTTTCGCCCCGCCCGATAAATTCTGTCTCGCGATAGGCAGCGAGGCTCACGGGATAAGCGAAGAAGTCGGGAAAGCGGCGGCGTATTCCGTTTCCGTACCTATGGAAAACGGGATAGAAAGTCTTAACGCGGGAATATCGCTTGCGGTAATCCTCTATCAATTCATAAAAGGAGCGAAATAATGTCAGGACACAGCAAATGGGCAAATATAAAGAATAAAAAGGCTAAAACCGACGCGGTAAAGGGAAAAGTATTTACCAAACTCGGCAGGGAACTCGCCGTCGCGGCGAAGGGCAATCCCGATCCCTATACCAACAGCAAACTTGCGGACGTTATAGCGAAGGCGAAAGCCGCGAATATGCCTAACGACAATATAAAGAGAAGCATCGCGAAAGCGGCGGGCGAACTCGGCAGCGTAAATTACGAAAATCTCACTTACGAAGGTTACGGAGTCGGCGGCAGCGCGGTCATCGTAAGAACTCTTACCGACAACAAGAACAGGACGGGCGGCGACGTAAGGCATATTTTCGACAAATACGGCGGGAATATGGGAACTACCGGCTCGGTTTCGTATATGTTCGAGAATAAGGGCGTTATAGTTATCGAAAGAACGGTCGATCTCGACGAGGACACCGTTATGGAACTCGCTTTGGACGCGGGCGCGGAAGACGTCGTAACGAGCGACGATTCCTACGAGATAAGGACGGCTCCGTCCGATTTCTCGGCGGTAAGAAAATATCTCGAAGACAAAGGTTACGAGTTCCTCGAGGCGGAAGTTATGATGATCCCGACCGATAAAGTGTCGCTCGACGAACATCAGATAGAGACTTTTGAAAAGATGCTCGACGCTTTCGACGATAACGACGATATTCAGGAAGTGTATCACAACGTCGATCTTCCCGACGAAATCGAAGAAGATTGAGTTTTTTTCGGAAAATACGTATAAATCTTTTGAGGAAAGGCATAGTATAATTGTCAGCGGAACATAAGTTCATAATAAAGGTGGATTTATATACGTTTTGCTGCTTGAATATAGTTTTGCCTATCATTACTAAAGATTTAAGGCGGTAGCGTAAAGGCTCTGCCGATTTATAGGCAGAGCGCGTGAAATTGCTACCGTAACGTTATTGCGATGGCAATTTCTTTTTATTATTTTATTATAAGTTTTTTAAGTAATTTTTAGTTTTTGCGAATATAATAATTCGTGCAAGCAAAAATAAAGAGGTGATGAATATGAAAAAATTAAAGAAAACTCTCGTATGTCTCGCTCTTTTGCTGTGTATCGTAATGTCGGCGGTATCGTGCGCCGAGATATTCGTTACGGACGGCGGGAACAAGACGAATCAATCGCAGAACGGCGGAAATTCCTCGTCGCAACAGTTCGAGCGCGAAAACGTTGACGCGATAAATTACAATATCACCGTTTCCGACGCCGAACTCGGAAAACAGGACCTTGAAACCGTTATAGCGGAAATAAGAACTTCCGTAGTCGAGATATATTCCACTGTTTCAAACGGCACATCGAGCGGAAGCGGCGTTATAATTTCAATAAGCGAGCCTAACGACGACGGAAACAGGCACGCTCTTATAGTCACTTGTCAGCACGTTATAGAGGGCGCGAAGAGCGTCGTCGTAAGGACGGTGAACGGAGATAACTTCAACGCGGCGTTCGTCGCGTCGAACAAGAAATCAGACGTAGGGCTTATATCTATAGAGGAAACCGAAGACCTGAAATTCACAGCCCTTTCGACGGCGAGTTTCGCGGATACTTCTACTCTCGGAATAGGCAGGGAAGTTCTCGCGATAGGCAATCCGCTCGGCGTTCTCGGCGGAACGGTGACGAGAGGAATAGTCAGCGCGATAGACAGGAGCGTGTCGGTAGAGGGCAGAAAGATGACGCTTATTCAGACGGACGCAGCCATTAACGGCGGCAATTCGGGCGGCGGACTTTTCGACGCGGAAACGGGCGTTCTGGTCGGCGTCGTAAACGCGGGCGTGGAATCCGCGACCGCGCAAGGCTTGAGTTTCGCTATCCCCGCGAATACGGTTACGGCGATAATAACTCAACTTCTCGATAAAGGTTACGTCGAAGG
>CADBSX010000176.1 GCA_902797515.1 uncultured Eubacteriales bacterium
ACGAGCCGCGGCATCTTATGCTCTCTTCTCGGATCGATCTGATCGTTGTACTCGTCGATGTTTCTCACTTCCGCGAGCCGCATCATATTGAAACGGGATTCCATTTCCTTGACCGCCCAATTGAGCATCGCGACCGTCTTTTTCGCGTCGAAGATTATCTCGTCGAAAAGCATATGTGGTATGCCCTTGAATATCGCGAATTCGACCTGTTTCGGATCGACTATTATAAATCTCAATTCCGCGGGGCTGTATCGCATCATAAGACTTACGAGAAGGGCGTTTAAGCCGACGCTCTTTCCCGTGCCCGTAGAGCCCGCGACCAGAAGGTGCGGCATCTTCGTTATGTCCGCGACGACAGGCTTTCCGACTATGTCCTGCCCTATCGCGAAAGTGAGCGAATTTCTCTTCGCGTTTTTGAACTCGTCGCTTTCGAGTACCGAACGCAGACCGACCACGGCGGGCTTGTCGTTCGGGACTTCCACGCCCGTGTAAGGCGTCCCCGGGATCTGCAAAAGCCTTATCCCGCTCTTCGTCGCGAGCCTGTAACTTAAATCGAGGTCGTATTTCATTATCGTCTTGACGGACACGTCTTTCGGCGTGTCGAGGTCGAAACGCGTGATCGTCGGACCGTGAAGTATATTTACGACGTTTACGTCTATACCGGCGAGCGCTTTCAAAGTATCGACTATCGCCATCGCCTTTTCGCGCTTGAAATATTCGAGTTGTTCGTAATTCTCGCCGCTCTCGTAAACGTTGAATATCGAAGTCGGCGGCGCGTTGTACTTAAAATCGAACGGCATATGGTCGTAGGGATTGTAGTCGTCGTCCGCCCTCTCTCTTACGGGCTCGTTTTCGGGCTCTTCTTCCTCTTCGTCCTCTTCGGGCGTTTCAGGTCTTATAAAGTCCGGTTTTCTCGCGGGCGTTTCCGTCTGCGGAGCGGAAAAATCGGTCTTTCGGCTTTCGTCCGATTCCTTTACGTCGAAACTGAACGGCTTTTCCTCGCCGCCGGAAAGATCGACGACTTCGTCGTCTCCCGCGGAACTGTCCTCTAAAACGTCGGATATATCGTCGTCCATATCGAAACCGTAACCGCCGCTTACGTTTCCGCCGTCCGGCTTTTTCTGATCGTAGGTGTTAGGGATATATACGTCGGGACTCGGCGACGGCTCGTCGATAACGGGCTCGTTTTCGGGCTCTCCGTAAACTCCGAAAGTTCTCTTTCCGTCCGTTTCTTTTACCGTATCTTCCGCCTTTTTGAAGTCCTCTTCGTAAACTTTCCGTCCCGTTTTTATATAGTTTAAGTTGTCGGCGTAGTTTTTATTGTACTCGTCGCTGTAATTTTTCGGTTTCTCTTCGCCGTATAGCCACTTGAATTTTTCCGTGGCGGTCTCTTTGGAATAGTCGCTCGCCGTTTTCATTTCAAACGCGCCGCTTACCGGCAACGTTCTCTTTCCGCCCGCGTTTTGCGAAGTCTCGTTTCGGGAAATCCCGTTTTGAGAAAACTCGTTTTTAGAAAACTCGTTTCGCGGAAACTCGTTTCGGGGCGCGTAAGTTCCGTCGCCCGTTTTCTGACCGCGATAAGCGCCCTCGGCTCCGCCGCCTTCTTTCCCGCCGTCGGACTTTTCCGCCGCGCCGAGAATTTTGTCCTTGAAGATCACGAACACGGACAGGAGTATGATAAGCGAAAAGAGGATATACGCGCCGACGGGCGAAATTATCTTCACTATCAGCCAATCTATCATCCCGTAAAACGCGCCGCCCGCCGTCGAGCCCTTAACGCCGCCCGCCGCCGCGGTATAAACGGAAGAAACGTATTCCCCGAAAGACGTTCCGCCTATCGGCGTTATCGCTATCTGCAATATGCAAAAGACCGCGAATACCAATATGCCCGCCGCCGCGGCTATCGCGACGCCTCTGCCGCGGATCACTTTTTTGCCGATTATCGTCATAATTCCGACGAGCGTCGAAAAGACGAAAAGGGGAAAGGCGAAATAGCCGAACACGCCGAGTATAACGCCGCTCCAAGTCTTTCCTATCGAATAAAATACGGTATCGTACGTTATCACGCAAAGCAGACTGAAAACGGAAAAAAGGGTGACGGCCATCCCCCAGAATTCTTTGTTGATGTATTTTTTAACGCTCTTTTTCTCTCCGCTCAAATCAGGTCACCTTCTTTGCAAAATACTATATTCTGAATTTTAACATAATTTTTCACTTTTTTCAAGTAAAATAATACCGTCCGCGCAAGGTAAAATCTCACTTCTCGTATATTTCGCGTTTCAGTATGCCTATATACGGCAGATTTCTGTAACTGCCCGCATAGTCGAGCCCGTATCCGACGACGAATTCGTCCGCGACCTCGAAACCTCTGAAATCGACTTCGATATCCGCCTCTCTTCTCGACGGCTTATCCAAAAGAGTGCATATTTTGAGCGACGACGGATTTCTCGCTAAAAGAAGTTTTTTGAGATAACTCAAAGTGTATCCGCTGTCGATTATATCCTCGACTATTATGACGTCTTTGCCTTCTATCTTCCCGTCGAGGTCCTTTATCATCTTTACTTCGCCCGACGATTTCACGCCGTTCCCGTAACTCGATATCGACATAAAATCCATCTCGATATCTATCGACATTTCCCTTATAAGGTCGGTGAAAAACACCACGCTGCCTTTAAGGATCGCGACCATAAGCGGGCGCTTGCCTTTATACTCTTCGTCAAGCCTCGCCGCCATCTCTTTTATTCTCGATTTTATCGTTTCCTCGCTTAAAAGCACTCTTTCTATCTCTTTGCGCATAATTGTCCGTTATCCTCCGTGTTTTCGTATTTTATTTGACAAAACAACGCTCTTTTCGTATTTTCCGTAATTTTCACGTCGTCCGAAATTTCCGTTCCCGAAACGACGAGAACGTTATTTCCGGAACATATAAGGGGAACGAAGTCCCGAAGCCTCTTCGGCAGTTTTATATCGGTGAAATAGTCGTTGAGTTTTTTCGTTCCGCCGCCGAATTTTCTGAACACGTCCCCGTCCCTTCTCGTCCT
>CADBSX010000177.1 GCA_902797515.1 uncultured Eubacteriales bacterium
AGAGGGATAAAAATGGGACGCAATATTTACGGAACCAACCTTATAAACAGCAACGTGAGCCTTAACTACGTTTCGTGTTATATCACGAAAGCGGAGAGGGGATACAGAAACGATTTTCCTCATCCGAAACCTATTAACGGCGCGGACAAGTATTCTTTCGTCGGATATTTTCACACCTATTTCGGGAAAGCCGTGATAAAGACGGTGAACGCCACGTTCAACGTCAAGGCGGATCAGATACTGTTCGTAAGGTACAGGGATCTCGTTTCCATCGAGTCGAAAGACGGCGAGTGGGAATTTTTCTGCCATTGGTTTTATCTCAATAATCTCGTTGTGGAATTCGATAAGGTTTTCGACTTGAAGCCCGTGCCCGATCAGCGCGACACGGTGCTTAAAATAATCAAATACCTGAACAACAACGACTATTATTATCTCAACAGGGCGAACGGGCTCGGACAGGCGCTTTTGTGCGAACTTCTTTCGCATATAAAGGTTACTTACGACAATCCATACGGCGAGGCGTTGAGAAAAGTCGTGTTCTATATCAATCAGCACGTTTACGAGAACGTTTCGGTAAAAGAACTCGCGGAAATGTGCAATATATGCGAAAAGCATTTCAGGGATCTGTTCGAAAGGCAGACGGGGGAAGCCCCGAAAAAGTATATAATGCGGACGAAACTCGAAAAGGCGGTGTTTTTGCTTGAAAATTCGCTTTGGAGCATCGCGGAGATTTCAGATTCGCTGTCTTTCAGTTCGCCCGCGTATTTTATAGACCGTTTCAAAAAAGCGTATAACAGAACGCCGATGCAGTTCCGCGCCGATCACCTCTATCGCGCCGCGGACTACGAGGAAGAATAAGACGGAAAAAGCCGCGCCGCGGACGACCGGAGTCGTCCGCGGCGCGGCTTTTTCGGAGATTTATTTAAAATCTTTTTTATATATTTTTTCGGTCGGCGCGTCGAGTTCGGCTTTTTTCATTTCCGCGAAGTCGCCGTTTTCCGTGAAAATTATTTCCGCGCCCGTGGAAAACAGTCGCCATACCGCTTTTTCGGGCAGCGGCGCGGCGGAAAGAGAGAGCCTTGACAGTATTCCGTTTTTGAAGAACAGAGTTACCGCCCCGTGCGCAAAAGGCGACGCGGAAAAATTCCTGTATATCTTATCCGTTTCCGACCTCGCTATCGCAGCCGCTTTCATAACGTATTCGTTTATCTTTTCATCCGACAATTCCCCGACGTTCGCCGAGAGGTCTATCGCCTGCAATTCGCCCGAAAAGCCTACTCTTGTCAAAGCCGTCAAAAATTCCATATCGTTCATCATAAATTATCCCCCGGATATATTTCTTTTCCCGTAAGTTTGGACTCTTCCGCGGAAAAAGCGAGTTTATGGCTGTAAACGGAATCTTCGACGAAACTTATGCCGATCGCCTTTCTTCCGCCGTCGAGGTATTCCGCGACGTCCCTTGAAAGTCTTTCGTCCCCGCCCGAGTGAGAAACGCCTTTAATCGACTTATTGACGTCCTTTTCGTATTTTTTTCCGTCGTAAGTTTCGACCGTGATAACGCCCTTTTCGAGCGAGCCGTACATTACGCCTTTCGTTCCGTATATCTTCGTTATCCTGTGCGTCGCGTTGGCAAAGCCGTGCATCAAAAGCGTAGCGGTTATTCCGCCCTCGAAGAGCATATTCACCGTCTGCCTGTCCGAAACGTCGTTGTCCGATTTGAAAACGCACTTGCCGTAAGGATTATCGTCGTCGGAGAGGTATTTTACTATGTTTTCTTCCGATTTGTCGAAACCGTAAGGCACGCAGAGCGATTCGGGCGACTTTAAATAAAAATATTTCGCGTTGTAAGGGCAGTCCTTATATACGCAGTCCACGCACTTTACCGCGGCGTTTTCGGGCGCGTGTTCCGCGCGGTAAAATCCAAGCGAGCCGAAAGACGAGAGTTTTACGCACTTTTTACCTATCATCCAGTAAATTATATCGAGGTCGTGACAGCATTTCTGCAAAATTATCGGGCTCGTCTCTTCGCTGCTTTTCCATTTTCCCCTGACGAAACTGCACATATAATGCCCGAAGCCGACGTTTTCCGCCTGCTCGAACGAAACGACGTCGCCTATCGCGCCCTCGCTTAACAGTATTTTCATCGTCATATAGAAGGGAGTGTATCTCAAATTATGGCAGACTATTACTTTTTTCCCCGCCGCTTTCGCCGCGTCGGCTATTTTTTTGCACTCTTCATAAGAGGGCGAAACGGGCTTTTCGAGTATTACGTCGTAACCGAGCGAAAGAGCCTTCATCGTCTGACGGTAATGAAGGCGGTCGAGCGTCGCTATAAGGGCGACGTCCGCGCGCTTTTCCTTGAAAAATTCCTCTTCGTCCGAAAAGAGATTTTTTTCTTCCACGCCGTATTTTTCACGCGCCTCTTTCAAAGCGTCCGCGGACACGTCGAGGACGGAAACTATCTTTACTTTCTCGTCGGTCTTAAAATACGAACAATATACGCCGCCTCGGTTTCCGAGGCCGATTACAGCAATCGTTTTCATTTTCCTTTTATTTTTCCTTATTTCTTCGGTACGGTTATATTATAATACATATCGCGGAAATTTTCAATACGAAAAACGAACGAAAAATATCGGAAAACGGAAATTTTTCAAATTCCGCCCGAAACCGTTTAAAAATTTCGCGGAAAGGGAAAGATTATCGTTGAGAAAAAGCCCGCGAAAGGGCTCGAAAGGAGGTATTTTTTATGCAGCCGAAACTTACGGCGAAAGAAGTGGATTTCATATCCGACCTTATGAGTATGGAAGAGAGCGTCGCGAAAAAAGCGAAATTCTATTCCTCGACTCTTACCGATCCGACGATCTCTTCCAGAATGAAAGAGATTTCGGAAAACCACGCGAAGAGATTCGCTAATCTTCTCGGATTATTGCAATAAAGGAGGTAATAAAAATGAGCAAAGAAAATTGTCTGACCGAAAAAGACAGCCTGTACGATATTCTGACGGGCGAAAAGGACCTCGTCAAACTGTACGGAACGGCGATGACCGAGGCGTGCGGCGCGGACGTCAGAAAGGTCGTGAAAAACAATATGTACGAAACGGCGCAGGATCAATTCGGTATATTCGAACTTATGCAGCAGAACGGATATTACGAAGTTCAGCCCGCGGACAAGACGGTGATAGACCAAAAGATAGATACTTTCTCGAAATGCCTTAAAAACATCTGAAAAAGAAATCGGGGGCGGCGGAAAAATTTCCGCCGCCCCCGAGAGCTTATTCGGTAAGACGTGAAAACACTTCGCCTATCGGCGCGTTTATTTCTACGCCGTTTTCGGCGTCCAACCTGATGCCGAGCCTGTCTTTGTTTATCACGGCGAGGCGCTTTCCTCTGAAAAATCCTATATACGACGCCGCGGGATAGACGGTGAGCGAAGTTCCGCCGATAACGAGCATATCCGCCCGCCTTATCGCCTCTATCGATCTTTCGACCGCCTCTTCGGGAAGAGGTTCTTCGTAAAGAGTTACGTCGCATCGGACGATCCCGCCGCAAGAGCAGCGCGGTATATCCTCTTTACTTTCAAAAATGTAGTCGGGCGGAAACTTCTTTCCGCATTTCATACAGTAATTCCGAGCCGTCGAGCCGTGCACTTCGTAAACGTTCCTGCTTCCCGCTTTTTGGTGAAGTCCGTCTATGTTCTGCGTTACGACGGCTTTTAATTTGCCCGTCTTTTCGAGTTCGGCGAGAAATACGTGCGCGGCGTTCGGTTTCGCGTTCCTCGCGTCCATTTTCTGGCGGTAAAACTCGAAAAACACTTTCGGTTCGTTCACGAGGCAGGTATGGCTCAAAAGGTATTCGGGCGAATAGTTCTCAAACCGCACGTCCTTGTTGTTGTATAAGCCGTCTTTACTGCGGAAATCCGGTATGCCGCTCTCGGTCGAAACGCCCGCGCCGCCGAAAAACACCACGTTTCCGGATTCGTCTAAAAACCTTTGCAGTTTTAGCGTTTTCTCTTTCAGTTCGTTATCCATATTTACATTATAATCCTTTTAAGGCTGTCAGTCAAGTTTATTTGAAAATCGGCGTATCTTATTTGACAGAAAGCCCGCGTTATGGTAAAATATACCAAATAAAAGCGAAATCGTTGAATTATGGGAAAAAATCTTACCGAAAAACTCTTGGAAACGCATATCGTTTCCGAAGACGAAAAGAGCGGCGTTATCCGCATAAAGATAGACAGAACTCTGACGCAGGACGCGACGGGAACTATGGCGTACCTCGAATTTATGGGATTCGGGATAGACAAGGTCAGGACGGAACTCTCCGTTTCCTACGTCGATCACAACACTCTGCAAAACGGATTTATGAACGCCGACGACCACAGGTTTTTACAGACCGTCGCCGACAGATACGGGATAGTGTTCTCGAAAGCGGGCAACGGGATATGCCATCAGGTCAATCTCGAACGGTTTTCCCGACCGGGGAAAACTCTCCTCGGCTCAGATTCTCATACGCCTACGGCGGGCGGAATAGGTATGCTCGCGATAGGCGCGGGCGGGCTCGACGTCGCGTGCGCGATGGCGGGACTTCCGTTTTCGCTCGTAAAGCCGAAAGTCGTCGGAATAAAACTCGTCGGCGCGCTCCGCGCGGGCGTTTCGGCGAAAGACGTGATACTGTATATTCTCGGAAAACTCACGACCAAAGGCGGCGTGAACAAGGTGATCGAATATTACGGCGACGGAGTGAAAACTCTGTCCGTGCCCGAAAGGGCGACGATATGCAATATGGGCGCGGAACTCGGCGCGACTTCGTCGGTGTTTCCGTCCGACGAAGTCGCGCGGGAATTTCTCAAAAGCGTTTCGAGAGAAGAGGACTACGAGAAAATCGAGAGAGACGAGGACTCCGTTTACGACGAGAACTACGTTATAGACCTCGGAAAGATAGAGCCGATGGCGGCTTGCCCCGATTCGCCCGACAACGTAAAAAAAGTTTCCGAACTCGAGGGCATAAAGGTCGATCAGGTTCTTATCGGCAGTTGCACCAATTCGGGCTACGGCGACCTCGAAAAGGCGGCGTCCGTACTTAAAGGGAAAAGAGCGCATAAATCCGTTTCGCTCGCCGTCGCACCGGGGAGCAGAAGAATACTTAAAATGATAGCGGAAAGCGGGATAGAGGACGCGTTCCTCGGCGCGGGAGCGAGAATACTCGAAACGGCTTGCGGTCCGTGCATAGGCATGGGGCTCTCGCCCTCGACGAACGCCGTTTCCCTACGCACTTTCAACCGCAATTTCCTCGGCAGGAGCGGCACGATGTCGGCGGGAGTGTACCTCGTTTCGCCCGAAACGGCGGCGGCGTCCGCGATAGCGGGCAGAATAACTTCGCCGCTCGGCGTAAAGACGGAAAAATTTCCCGTAAGAGACTTCGCCGGCGACGACGCCCTCGTTTTCTTCCCGACTTATACGGAAGAAGTCGTAATGGGCCCGAACATAAAACCTCTTCCGAAGTTTCCGCCGTCGGACGGTAAAGCGGAAGGGAAAGTCGTCATAACTCTCGGCGACGATATAACGACCGATCACATTATGCCCGCGGGCGCGAAAGTTCTGCCGTACAGAAGCAATATCGAAAAGATATCCGAATTCGTGTTCTCGAATATCGACGCGGGCTTTTCGGAAAGGTGTAAAGCCGTCGGCGGCGGAATAATCGTCGCGGGAAAAAATTACGGACAGGGATCGAGCAGAGAACACGCCGCGATCGCGCCGAGGTATCTCGGAATAAGAGCGGTCATAGCGCAGTCTTTCGCGAGGATACATAAGAAAAACCTTATTAATTTCGGCATATTGCCCGTCGAGGCGGACGTAAAAGCCGACTTATTCGACGAAATATCGATCGTATTCGATAAGACTTCCGCCGTGATAACCAACAAGACGAAAAATCAAATTACGGAAGTTCCGCTCGATCTTTCTGAAGAAGATTACGGGATAATAATGGCTGGCGGACTATTGAACATTTTTTAAGGTTTATAAACTTCGTTCTTGCCGCTTATAAACTTCGCAAGACTTCGTTTACTGTGAAAATTTTCGCCTTCGGCAAC
>CADBSX010000178.1 GCA_902797515.1 uncultured Eubacteriales bacterium
CGACCTTCCTGACGGGCGGCGGAAGAATATAACGGGAAAAATAAAATGAAGATTACGGTAAGCGAAAAGAAAACGGAATACGAGGTAGTTATAGGGAAAGGCTTGCTTTCCTCTTTCGGCGAGCGGTTTTCCGTTTCGGGAAAGACGCTTATAGTTTCCGACGACGGCGTCCCGCAAAAATACGCCGAAGAGGTCGCGAAAGGATTAAAGTCCGTCTATAAGTTCGTTATTCCGCAGGGCGAGGGCAGCAAGAATTTAAAAAATTTCTCGGACGTCCTTGCGTTTATGCTCGAAAACGGCTTTGAACGGACGGATAACGTCGTCGCGGTCGGCGGGGGCGTGGTCGGAGACCTCGCGGGATTCGTCGCCGCCTCGTATATGCGCGGCGTGAATTTTTACAACGTTCCGACCACCTTTCTCTCCGAGGTCGATTCCTCGATAGGCGGAAAGACCGCGATAGACTTTTGCGGCGTGAAAAATTCCGTCGGGGCGTTCTATCCGCCGAAAGGCGTGCTTATAGATACCGATACGCTTAAAACGCTCGGAAAAAGACAACTTTCTTCCGGAATAGCGGAGTCCGTTAAAATGGCGGCGACTTTCGATAAGGAACTATTTTCGCTTTTGGAAAATACGGACGATTTTGAACGCGACGCGGAAGAAATAATAAGAAAGTCGCTTGAAATAAAGAAACGCGTCGTTGAAAACGACCTTAAAGAACAGGGACTTCGCCGCGCGCTCAACTTCGGACACACCGTCGGACACGCGATAGAAAGCGCTTGTTTTCCGCGCCTGTTGCACGGCGAGTGCGTCGCTCTCGGTATGCTCGTATTTTCTTCGGAAGAGGTCAGGGAAAGGCTTTTGAAAGTCTATAAAAAGTATTCCCTTCCGACTTTCGCCGATTTTTCGGCGGACGGACTTCTGCCGTTTATAGAGAAAGACAAAAAGGCGGCGGGGGATAAAATAAACGTCGTTTACTGCGAAGAAATAGGCTCTTTCGGTTTCGGTAAAAGTACGCCGAGAGAGATCACGGATACGGTAAAGGAGGTATTCTCGAAATGAAAAACACGTTCGGAAATTCGCTTACGGTAACGCTTTTCGGCGAGAGCCACGGGGAGGCGATAGGCGCGGTTTTGGACGGGCTCGCCGCAGGGATAGAGATAGACGGAAAAAGCGTTTCGGACGCGCTCGCGAAAAGGCGGCCGTCGTTATCTACGGATACGGCGAGGAAAGAAAAGGACGAATACCGCATAATCAGCGGAGTTTACGGCGGAAAGACCACGGGAACGCCCCTTTGCGTCGTAATACCTAATACGGACGTGAAAAGCGGTGATTACGCCGAATTTTCGCATATCGCCCGCCCGTCGCACGCCGACTATACGGCATACGTCAAATACGGCGGGTATAACGATCACAGGGGCGGGGGACGTTTTTCGGGGCGCATAACCGCCGCGCTCGTCGCGGCGGGCGCGATAGTTTCTTCCGCGCTCGGAAAAACAGGGATAAAGACGGGCACGCATATCCTTTCGGTCGCGGGCGTAAAAGACAGGGAATTTTCGGACGTCGCGGCGGACGTCGGCGAACTTCAAAAAAAGGCGTTCCCCGTCCTTTCGGACGTTGAAAACGAAATGACGGAAAAGATACTCGCCGCTAAAAAGGACGGCGACAGCGTCGGCGGGATATTGCAGACGGCGGTAGTCGGCGTTCCCGCAGGGATAGGCGAGCCGTGGTTCGATTCGGTCGAAAGCGTTCTTTCTCACGCGCTCTTTTCGATAGGCGGGATAAAGGGCGTCGAATTCGGCGCGGGCTTTAAATTCGCTGAAATGCGCGGGAGCGAGGCGAACGATCCGTTTTTCGCGGAAAGCGGAAAGATATATACGAAAACCAACAATAACGGCGGGATCAACGGCGGGATAACGAACGGTATGCCGATAATTTTCAACTGCGCCGTAAAGCCTACGCCGTCTATCGCGAAAAGGCAGGAAACGGTTGACTTTAAAACCTGCGAAAACGCGGAGATCGAGGTAACGGGCAGACACGATCCCGCGATAATCAGGCGGGCGGCGGCGGTGGTGGACGCGGTGACCGCGATCGCGATAGCCGACCTTCTGACGGTAAGATACGGAACGGACGTCCTTAAAAGGGGGATACCGGTTTGAAATACGGTCTTATCGGCAAAACTTTAAAACACAGTTTTTCGAAAGAGATACACGAAAGGATCGCCGGTTACGGATACGAACTTTCGGAGATCGCGCCCGAAGATTTAGGCGTTTTTTTAAAAAAAGCCGATTTTTCGGGGATAAACGTCACTATACCGTATAAAGAGACGGTAATGCCGTACCTCGACGGAATTTCCGACGAGGCGAAAAAAATAGGCTGCGTAAACACCGTGATAAACAGGGGCGGAAAACTCTTCGGATACAATACCGACTATTACGGGCTGAAATCGCTGATACTGAAAAACGGGATAGACGTTTCGGGAAAGAAAGCGTTGATCATGGGCGGCGGCGGAACGTACAGGACGGCGAAAGCGGTGCTTTCCGATCTCGGCGCGAAAGAGATAATACGCGTAGGGCTCGAAAGGCAGTCCCCCGACGTTTTATACGGGGACGCGGCTAAGCGCCACGCCGACGCGAAGTTTATTTTGAACGCCACGCCCGTCGGCATGTTTCCCGACTGCGGCGGAAAACTTCTTTCCCTCGCCGATTTCCCCGAACTCGAAGGATATATCGACTGCGTGTACAATCCTCTGCGCACGGAAACGGTTTCGGAAGGGATAAGGCTCGGCAAAAAGGCGGAAGGCGGGCTTTATATGCTCGTAAAACAGGCGGAAAAAGCGGCGGAACTCTTCATGGGCGAGGATTTTAACGGCGCCTCTGACGGAATATACGAAGATCTCTTACGCGAAAAGGAAAATATCGTGCTTATCGGTATGCCGTCGTCGGGGAAAAGCACCGTAGGGAAGATAGTCGCGGAAAAAAGCGGCAAGAAATTCGTCGATACCGACGAACTCGTTCTTTCGGAAATAAAAACGCCTATAAAGGACTATTTTGAAGAGTACGGCGAAGAGAGTTTCCGTAAAATCGAAAAGTCGGTCGTAGAAAAAATATCTTCGCAAAATTCGCTCGTCATAGCGACGGGCGGCGGCGTTCCGCTCTCTTACGGAAACGTAAACGCGCTGAAAAGAAACGGACGAGTGTATTTTATCGACCGCTCGCCCGAAAATCTCGTTCCGACTTCCGACCGCCCGACGGCGCGGACGAGGTCGGCGATAGAGGAACTGTATAAAAAGAGGTACGCGGTATATCTCGCGTCCGCCGACGTAAGGACGGACGGCGACCGCACGGCGGAAAAAGTCGCGGCGGATATTCTGAACGAATTTTACGGAAAGAGGGAATAGCGATGATCGTAAAGATTGAAAAGGGAACGCCGAAAGGCGTATTTTACGCGCCCCCGTCCAAAAGTTACGCGCACAGACTTCTTATTCTCGGCGCGCTCGCGGGAAATTCGGAAATTTCGGGCGTAGGCTTTTCGGAAGATATAAAATCCACGTTGTCCTGCCTTTCGTCCCTCGGTTTCCCGTTCGGGATAAAGGGGGATACGGTCGTATTCGGAAAGGCGCGAACCGCCGTAAAAAAAGCCGAACTTTTCTGCGGCGAAAGCGGGAGCACTCTTCGGTTCATGATCCCCGTCGCGCTGTCTTTCGGCGGCGAATTTCTGTTCAATTGCTCGGAAAGGCTTGTATCCCGCGGGATAGGCGAGTACGAAAAGATATTCGGGGCGCAGGGCGTAGAATTTAAAATCGGCAAAGACTTCATACTTATAAAAGGGAAAATTTCGCCCGAAAGGTTTGAAATAAGGGGAGACGTGTCGAGCCAATTCGCGACGGGACTGCTTTTCGCGCTCGCGATATCGGGCGGCGGGGAAATAAAGCCGACCGCGCCGCTTTTGAGCCGACCTTACGTGGATATAACGATAGATTGTCTTAAAAAATTCGGAGTTTCGGTAAAGGAAAAGGACGGCGTTTTTTCGCTCGGCGAAGAAAAAGAACTTAAAAGCGCGGCGGTAAAGGTCGAGGGCGACTATTCGAACGCGGCTTTTTTGGACGCTTTTTCCGTTTTAGGCGCGGACGTTTCCGTTACGGGGCTCGACGAAAATTCCGTTCAGGGCGACAGGGCGTATAAGAAACTCTTTTCGGAAATAAAAAAGGGATACTTGTCCTGCGATCTTTCGGATACGCCCGACCTCGCGCCCGTATGTTTCGCGCTTGCGGGGGCGTCTCGCGGCGGGAAGTTCACGGGCACGGCGCGGCTGAAAATAAAAGAGAGCGACAGGGCGGAAGTCATGAAAGAGGAACTCTCGGCGTTCGGTATAACGCTTATCGTCCGTGAGGACGAAACGGAAGTCGTTCCGCCGAAAAACGGGCTTTTAAAGCCTTATAGGCGGCTTTCTTCGCATAACGACCACAGGATCGCGATGGCGCTTTCCGTTCTTTTAACTCTCACGGGCGGCGAACTTTCGGGCGCGGAGGCGGTAAAAAAGAGTTATCCCGAATTTTTTGAAATATTGAAGGAACACGGTGTAAAGATAGAAAGTGAAACTCTGCAGTGATAGCAAGATATTGATAGTCGGTCTCGGACTTATAGGCGGAAGTTACGCGCAAGGGCTTTCCGCGAAGGGCTATGAAGTCGGCGGAATAGCGAAAAGCGCCGAAACGGTCGCTTACGCTCTCGGAAAGGGATATATTTCGAGCGGATATACCGAAGTAAATAAAGAATACGTCGGAAAATTCGACGTCGTTATATTCGCGCTCTATCCGAAAGTCTTTCTTTCGTGGCTTGAAAAATACGGCTCGTATATAAAGCGCGGGGCTTACGTGACCGACGTTACGGGCGTAAAGACTTCGGTGGTTTATAAGGCGCGGGAAATTTTGAGGGGAAGGGCGGAATTTATCGGCGCGCATCCTATGGCGGGCAAGGAAGTTTACGGGATAAAGAACGCGGACTATAAAATTTTCAGAGGCGCGAACTATATCGTAACGCCCACCGCCGACAACACCGAGGACGCGAAAGAGATATGCGCCGATATAGGAAGAGCGCTCGGCTTTAAAAGAATATCTTTCCTCTCGCCCGAAGAGCACGACGAAATGATAGGCTTTCTGTCGCAACTCGCGCATATGATAGCCGTCGCGCTTATGGACTGCAAGGAATCGAAACATCTCGTCGATTACACGGGAAATTCCTTCCGCGATTTAACTCGCATAGCGGACATAAACGAGGATATGTGGACGGAACTCTTTCTTCTCAACAAAGACGAACTTATAAAACAGACCGATCTGTTTTCGGAAAAACTCAAAGAACTCCGCGACGCGCTCGCGGAAGAGGACGCCGAAAAAATGAAAGAGATGATGCGGCTTTCCTCGAAGAGAAGAAGATATTTCAACGTAAAACCGAAGGAAGAAAAGATTGAATAACGGGAGAACTTTTACTATGAATATGATTTTTAAAAGAAAACTGCCGACGCCGCAGGAAGTAAAGGAAATGTATCCCTTGTCCGACGATCTCGCCGAAAAAAAGAAAGAGAACGACGAAGAGATACAGGCTGTCTTTACGGGCAAAAGCGACAAATTCCTGCTCGTTATAGGACCTTGCTCGGCGGACAGAGAGGACGCCGTTTTGGACTATATTTCGAGACTTGCGAAAATACGCGAAAAAGTGCGGGATAAGTTGGTTATCGTTCCGAGGATATACACCAATAAGCCGAGGACGACGGGGGACGGATACAAGGGGATGCTGCATCAGCCCGATCCGAATTCCGATCCCGATATGTTAAAAGGGCTTATAGCGATCAGAAAACTGCATATGAAAGCACTCGGAGAGACGGGCTTTTCCTGCGCGGACGAGATGCTTTATCCCGAAAATCACAGATATCTTTCGGATATGCTCTCTTACGTCGCGATAGGGGCGAGGTCGGTCGAAAATCAGCAGCACAGGCTCACCGCGAGCGGACTCGATATTCCCGTAGGTATGAAAAATCCGACGGGCGGCGACCTATCGGTAATGATAAATTCCATCGTCGCGGCGCGGCATCCGCACACCTTTATTTACAGGGGCTGGGAAGTTAAGAGCAGCGGAAATCCTCTTTCGCACGCCATACTTCGCGGATACGTTGACAAGTACGGAAAATCGCATCCGAACTATCACTACGAGGACGTGGCGGGACTTATCGAGGCTTATAGTAAAGCGGGACTCGAAGATATTTCGGTAATAATCGACACTAATCACGCGAATTCGGGGAAAAAATATCTCGAACAGATACGGATAGCGAAAGAGATAATCCACAACGCGAGGATAAATCCTGATATGAAAAAATGCGTAAAGGGGCTTATGATAGAGTCGTATATCGAGGACGGTTGTCAGAAAGTCGAGGAAGGCTTGTACGGTAAGTCGATAACCGATCCGTGTTTAGGCTGGGAAAAGACCGAAAGACTTATATACGACATTGCGGAAGAGAGATAAAAGCCCCTTTCGGCGGC
>CADBSX010000179.1 GCA_902797515.1 uncultured Eubacteriales bacterium
CAACCGAAAAGCGAATATAAAAATGAAATTATTAAAATAATTTCAAAAATAAAAAATCCGACGCGTTTCCGCGTCGGAAAAAGTTTTTTATAATAAGATCGACACACACTATCTCTCTTCCCTGAAATAATTCAGACCGAGAGCCGCAGGCGGCTGAACGCTCTTTCTGCCCGTAATACTTAATATTATAAGCACGAGAACGGTAACAATATAAGGAATCAAAGACATAAGGGCGTTGCTTGTCGAGGCGGTTATTCTTATAAAGTGCGGCAACGAAGACAACGCGCCGAAAAGAACAGATCCGAGTATCGCAAGCGCAGGTCTCCACACGGTAAATATAACGAGCGCGATCGAAAGCCAACCGAGCGCTTCTATTTCCGCATATGATTCGTATGCGCCCTGCGAAATATCCATCGTGAAGAAAAATCCGCCTATACCGGCTATGCCGCTACCTATCAATATGGCGAGATATTTGTACTTTGATATGTTTATTCCCGCCGCGTCCGCCGTCGCGGGATTTTCGCCGATTGCCCTTAAATTAAGTCCTATCTTCGTTCTCTTCAAAAGAATAGACGTAACTATGGCGATGGCGATAGCAAGATAAACGAGTATTCCGTAAGACAACAATAACGTTCCGAAATCTCCTAAATTGTTCGCAAACGGCAGATATTTCGCTATATACGTGCTTGCGACGTTGAACCTGTCTTTAGCTACGTAATTGTCCATAATGAATTGAGTAAATCCGCCGCCGAAAGTCGTTATCGCAAGTCCCGTTATGTTTTGATTACAATGAAGACTTACCGTCAGAAAAGCGTATATCGCGCCGAGAAACGCGCCGAATACGAAAGCCGACAAGACGCCTATTAAAATCAGGAGCAAATAATTCGGATCGGCGTCTAACGGCAAAGCGTTCATATAAAGCGAAACGCCTAAACAGCCACCGGCAGTTCCCGCGCACATAATGCCCGGGACGCCGAGGTTGAGATGCCCCGATTTTTCCATTATTATTTCGCCCGTACAACCGAAAAGATAAACCGTGGAATATCTTATTGAATATTGTAAAAACGTTATAAACATAATTACTTTTCTCCCTTATCCTTTTTAGTTTCTTTTTTTCGGAAAATAACCTTGTATTTAACGAAAAAAGCGCACGCGATAATAAAGAAATACAGTATTCCGATTATCAGGTTAGCGGTAGAATCGTTCGTCATGCCGAAATTCATACGCACCTGTTTCATGCCGCTGCTTATAAAGGTGACGAGCAAACAGGTAAGCACCATAAATATCGGATTACAGTTTGCGAGCCAAGTCGTCATTATTGCCGTAAAGCCGTAATTGTTCGCCGTATTTACGCCTATCGTGTGCCCAACGGAGCCGACGAGAAGCAGCCCGACCAAACCGCAAATAGCGCCCGACAAAACCATAGTTCTGATTATGATCGTTTTCACTTTCATACCGCAATACTTTGCCGTGTTCGGACTGTCTCCCACAACTGAAAGTTCGTATCCGTGCTTTGCGAATTTCAGATAAACGACCATAAACACGGTTACGAGTACGCCGACTAAAATTATAAGGAAATGCGGATTTATTATATCCGGTATATTACCATACTTTAATTCCGGCAACGTCCCCGAGCCGCTCTTCACCCAACTCGCAATACAAAGAGTGATCAAGCCGGCGGCGATATAGTTCATCATAAGCGTCAACAGCGTTTCGTTGGCGTTGAAAAAAACCTTTAACAGCGCGGGAATAACAGCCCAGACGATGCTCGCCGTAATACTCGCGACCGCCATTATCATTATCAGAACGCCTTCGTTGACCTTACCGCCCAGATAAAACATACAGATCGCCGTAGCAAGCCCGCCTATCAATACTTGTCCGTTTCCGCCGAGGTTCCAGAATTTCATTCTGAATGCGGGGACCAAAGACATCGAAACGCAAACGAGAAGAGCCGTATCTCTCAAAAATATCCAACGTTTTCTCGGCGTTGCGAACACGCCTTCAAAAAGCGACGTGAAAAAATAAAACGGATCGCCTTTGGCGACTATCGAACATATTACCCCGCCCAAAAACAGCGCCGCCAAAATCGCGATCGAATATATCAATATTTTATACCGAATTTTAAGCGTAGGTCTGTTCGTTATATGAAAAAGCGGTTCTCTTATAGTGGAATTGTTATTCATTGTTACGATTCTCCTCTGCTTTTTCTTCATCCGCATTCCAGTCTTCTTCGGTAAGACTGCTGTCTTTCGCTATACCGTAAGTCTTTTCCGAAGTGAGGTCCAAAGATCCCGTCATCATAAGACCGAGTTGCTCTTTCGTGGTTTTTTCGGCGTGAACGATGCCCATTATTTTACCGTGGCATAACACCATTATTTTA
>CADBSX010000180.1 GCA_902797515.1 uncultured Eubacteriales bacterium
AAAGGTGATATGGGGTTTTGCGTGGGGCTGGATAGACGGTTGCAATAACGTTACCGACATAAGCGAAAAGCGTCTTAAAGAACTCAAAAATCAGGTAATAGAAAAATTCGAAAAAGAATATGCGGAGCTGTCTCCGGACGGAGTATATTTTCAGTCGTTTACCGAGCGCGGCGACGACAAAATAGGCGGAAGACTTATCGCCGAAGCGGTGACGGAATTCGTAAACGACACCGCGGGAGAACTTTTAGCGAGGTATCCGGATCTTAAAATACAGTTCGGTCTTCACGCGACGTCGGTCAAAAATCATCTCGGATATATAGCGAAGGTAGATAAGCGCGTCGAGATAGTATGGGAAGACGGGGCGTCGTTCCCTATCTCTTACGAGCCTTCCGACGTAAACGAAGAAAAATTCGCGGAAACTCTCAAATTCTTCGATACTCTTATAAATCTTCGTAAGGAAGGCAAGACAGCGTTCCTTTTCAAAGGCTATTGCACGCTCGACTGGGAAAGATTTGCTTATCAATCGGGACCTTTCGTTATGGGCGAGAACGATAAGTCGCTTACCGAACACGATACGGCTTTAAGAATAAGGCGTTGGAAATATCTGCAAGGGCAGTGGATGCAATACGGCGGGTATATGCAACGCGCGGCGAGATACATCGAAGAAAAGTACGGCGGGAAAGTCGGGCTCGGCATGGCGGGGATGTTCGACGACGGGATATGGTTTCCCGAAGCGGTCACTTCTTCCGCGATATGGGACGCGCAAGAAGAGTTCGAAGACAATATGCGTAAAACGGCGGCAAAGCCGAGCGTAAGGATGGCGTGATATGAAAACGGATTTCAATAAACTCAAAGAAGATTTTTCGAATGTCTTATTAAATAACTTCGTGCCGTTCTGGACGAAGTATTCGCCCGACGAAAAATACGGCGGATATCTTTGCGGCTTTATGCGCGACGGCGAACTCTTCTACGAAGACAAGTCGGTATGGCAGCAGGGCAGAAGCCTTTGGATGTTCTCGAAACTCTATAACGAGTTCGGGGGAAAGAAAGAGTGGCTGAACGCCGCAAAATGCGGCTATAACTTCATTAACGATCATTGTTTCGCCGAAAACGGACATATGTATTTCCGCGTTACGCGCGACGGAAGACCGCTCGTAGAGCGTCGTTATTATTTTTCGGAAGCCTTTGCCGTAATGGGCTATTGCGAATATTACAAGGCGACGGGGTTGGAAGAAGCGAAAGAAAGAGCGGTCGCCTTATACGATAAAATGGTCTATTACTATACCACGCCGAACGTATTTCCGCCGAAAGTCGATCCCGCAACGAGGAAAAATCGAGGACACAGCATCGTTATGATAATGATGAACGTGTCGCAATGTATGCGCGAGATAGACGATGACCCGAAATACGATAAAATGATATCTGATTGTCTTGACACGATATTGAACGTTTTTGTGAAACCTGAAGAGAAAGCGTTATTTGAAACCGTGGGGGCAAACGGCGAACGCCTTGACAGCCCGGAAGGCAGACTCGTCAATCCCGGACACAGCATGGAAACGGCTTGGTTCATAATGCGCGAAGCGATAATAAGAAAAGACAAAAAGACGATGGAACGAGCAATAGATATTTTGCGTTGGTCGCTCGAACGCGGACGGGACGCGGAAAAGGGCGGACTGTTTTATTTCGTCGACGTCGAGAATAAGCCTGTTTTATCTCTCGAATGGGATATGAAACTTCTTTGGGTACACTGTGAAGCGATGATATCGCTCGCATACGCTTTTTGGTACACGCAAGACGCTTGGTACATACAAGAGTTCTGTAAAATAAAAGATTACGTGTGGGCGCATTATCCCGACGAGGGGCATCCCGAATGGTTTGGGCATCTTCACCGCGACGGTACGCCTATAAATCATATCAAGGGCAGCGATTGGAAAGGACCTTTCCATAACGTCCGCGCGTTCATGCTTTTAACTCAAATTTTTCAAGCGATGGCAAACGGAGAAAAGTTGGATTTTTCTTGATCGGGGAATATGCGACAAAGATTATGAACCGGTCGTTGATTTTCGGGCGGATATTATTTATCAGGACTTAATAACGTTTAAATGATCAAACGGTTTCAGGGGAAAGACGGTAATAAGGATAAAAGTAAATAACGGATGCCAATTTATGATCTGCAGGGAAGCGGTAAAATGAAAGGAAAGTGGATTTGGATAAACCGACCGAGCGAAAACGGCAATAAAGACGAATACGGAGAGTTTTTTGTAAGTTTTCACTGCGAAGAGTACAAAAAAACGACGCTCAAAATCGCATGCGACGGGATATACTCGGTTTATTTAAACGGAGAACTCGTCGCCTTTTCCGCGTGTGCGGATTATCCATGGTATAAATTTTACGACGAAATAGATATTACGGAGTATTGCGACAAAGAAAACGAAATAAAAATCGCCGTGTGGCATTTAGGGATAGACAGTCAGACGTATATAAACGACAAAGCGGGCGTGATCTTTGAAATAGTATCCGGCGGAAAAATAGTTGAATATAGTAGTAAAAATACTCTTTCAAGAGTAATGAACGAATATAAAAACGGTTATTGTAAAACAATAACCCGACAACTCGGTTTAACTTTTTTATACGACAATACCGTGGTTTTGAGCGAATATTCAAAAAGCGTGGAAGCAGATAAAACCTACGACTTACACAAAAGAAATATTAAAAGTCTCGTTTTAGGAGACAGACTGCCCATAAACGTAATAAAAAAAGAGAACTCCGTAATAATAGATATGGGTAAAGAAGTCGCAGGTTTTATAGACCTCGACTTTGAAAGTTCCGAAGAGCAAAAGATATTAATCGCATACGGTGAACACTTGACGGACGGTAACGTTAGAAGAATAATAGGCGACAGAGATTTCAGCGTAGAGATGATCGCAAAGCGCGGAGAGAATAAATACTTAAACTCTTTACGCAGAATAGCGGGAAGATATATAGAGATATTCGGCGAGAGCGAAATAAAGATAAACTATATAGGAATCCGCCCGGTGGAATATTCAGTAGAAATAAAAGAGAAAGTATTTTCCGATGAACTTACCCAAAGAATATACGATACGAGCGTTTATACTTTAAAATGCTGTATGCACGAGCATTACGAAGATTGCCCTTGGCGAGAACAGGCGTTATATACTATGGACAGTCGAAACCAGATGCTTTGCGGATATTACGCATTTAAAGGCGGAAATAAAGACTATGCAAGACATAATCTTATACTAATAAGCAAAGGATTAAGGTCAGACGGGCTTTTAAGTCTGTGTTTTCCCGCAGGGCTTGACGTGCCTATACCGTTTTTCTCACTTGTGTATATAATGCAAGTCTACGAGTATATACAATACACGAAAGACGAAAGTATACTGCAAGAAGTGGGCGAAGTTATAAGGACAATATTCAAAACGTTTACGGAAAGGGTTGAAGAGAACGGACTGATAACTACTTTGCCGTATCCGTATTGGAATTTTTACGAGTGGGCGGAAGAGAGCAATAACGAGTGGCAGATAACGAGGACGAAAGACGATAAAGACGTAAAAAGTTATGACCTTATCCTTAACTGTATGTTCGTTTATTGTGCGGGATATTACGAAAAACTGTTTAACGAAAAGGTAAGCGTAGAAAAAACGAAGAACGCTATAAAAGAGACTTTTTACAACGGTAAAGAG
>CADBSX010000181.1 GCA_902797515.1 uncultured Eubacteriales bacterium
AATGACCGAATCTTGCAAACAGCCGAAGAAAAGAGAAAAGTTTTTAAAGGAAATACAAAGCAAACCGTTTGATAAAGTCGCAAAGAAATATTGCAAAGAAAACTTCATTTACAAAGTTTTACGAAAAATAAAAAGAATTTTGAAAAAAATATTAAAAATCGGAGTGAAAGTATGACTTTATTTAAGAACAAAACTTTGATGATCACCGGCGGGACGGGAAGTTTCGGCAATGCCGTTTTAAACCGTTTCCTTAAAACCGATATAGGCGAGATCCGCGTTTTTTCCCGCGACGAGAAAAAACAGGACGATATGCGACACGCTTTTCAGGCGAAAATGCCAGAAGTCGCGGATAAAATCAAATTCTATATAGGCGACGTCCGCGATCTTGCGAGCGTTCGCGGCGCGATGCACGGCGTCGATTATATTTTCCACGCCGCCGCTTTAAAACAAGTTCCGTCCTGCGAGTTCTTCCCTATGGAGGCAGTCAGAACGAATATTATCGGTACGGATAACGTTCTCACCGCCGCGATCGACGAGGGAGTGAAGTCGGTCATCTGTCTTTCGACGGACAAAGCCGCCTATCCCGTCAACGCTATGGGACTTTCAAAAGCGCTCGAAGAGAGAGTCGCGGTCGCCAAGTCCAAAACGACGAAAACCACGAAGATATGTTGCACTCGGTACGGCAACGTTATGTGTTCGCGGGGCAGCGTTATTCCGCTTTGGATAGACCAGATAGAGAGCGGCAAGCCGATAACGATAACCGAGCCGAATATGACGAGGTTTATAATGTCTTTGGACGAGGCGGTCGATCTTGTGTTATTCGCTTTCGAGCACGGCGAAAACGGGGATATATTCGTTCAGAAAGCGCCCGCGTGCACGATCGGAACGCAAGCCGAGGCGGTTTGCGAACTGTTCGGCGGGGATAAGGGGCAAATAAAGATAATCGGCATCCGCCACGGCGAAAAAATGTACGAAACGCTTTTAACGAACGAGGAATGCGCGAAAGCGGTCGATATGGGCGAATTTTACCGCGTGCCGAGCGACAACCGCGGGCTTAATTACGACAATTATTTCACGACGGGCGACGAAACGAGGAATCCGCTTACCGAATTCAACTCGAACAACACGGCGAGGCTGACCGTTGAGGAAGTGAAAGAGAAATTGCTTTCTCTGTCGTACATTCGCGAGCGCCTTGCAGAGAAGAAATGACAAATAAAAATAAAAAAGCGGCGGCGGCAGCGGAAATTTTCCGCTGCCGCCGCTTTGCGTTAAGTAAAAAGCGTGGTTTTTTTCTCGTTTTACTTTGTCATCCTGAAACGCGCTTTCTTTGACGGGCTTATGAAGGATCTTGTGTGTTTAAAGTAGATTCTTCCTTTGTCCGTCATAGTTTGTCCGTGTCAGAATGACAAAAAACCGCACTTTTTACATAGTCAAGGTTTTCTCTTTTAATTTTTTTCGCCGTCGAACACTATCTTTATTGCCTGATACACGTGTTTTACGGGCACGATTTCTATTTTATCTTTATATTTTTCAAGTCTTTCCGCGTTTCTCGCGGGAACGAGTATCTTTTTATATCCCATGCGCACGCTTTCGATAACTCTCTTTTCCGCCTGCATAACGCTCCGTATCTCGCCGGTAAGACCTATTTCGCCGAACGCGCAAACGCCCTTGTCTATCGGCTGACCTTTATACGAACTCGCGAGGGCGAGAGCGACTGCGAGGTCCGCCGCCGTTTCGCCGAGTTTTATTCCGCCCATGACGGTAATATACACGTCCTGCGTGTAAAATGGCATATACGCGTGTTTTTCGAGGACAGCGAGCAGCAGCATCGCCCTGTTGTAATCGACGCCGAGCGGCATACGCCTCGGCATCCCGAACACCGTCTTTGAAAGCAGAGTCTGTATTTCGACGGGCATACACCTGTTTCCCGAAACCGAGGGAGTGACCACGCTTCCGGCCTCTTTTCCGCGCTCTTCGGAAACGAATATCCCGCCGTAGTCCTTTACGCCGAATATCCCGTCCTCGCGCATCTCGAAAACGCCGACTTCCTGCGCCGAGCCGAATCTGTTTTTCACGGCGCGGAGCAGTTTATAGTTGTCCTGCGGCTGTCCCTCGAA
>CADBSX010000182.1 GCA_902797515.1 uncultured Eubacteriales bacterium
GAAAATCGCAGGACGTTACGACGGATTTCTATGGAAGGATAATAGCGAGAGGGGACGCGTCGGCATCCTTGATCTCTTTGAAAGACAGATAGAAATTATTTCAACAAGCCGCGGGGGACGCAATTTGCGTCCCCCGCGGCGGTTATTTTTACAACGCGACCGTTATATCTTCTTTTTGAACGAGCGGCGGCGCTTGTGCCGACGCGCGTCGAAAATCTTCCACTGGTTTTGTATCGCGAGATTGTCTTCGAGGTTAAGGTTGGTTTCCGCAGACTCGATCCCGCTTTTAAGCATCTTCATTATTTCCCATATAAGTATCGTGCTTACGCCTTTCATACGGTATTCGGGAAGTACGCCTATAAGCCCTAAATCGAGCGTTTTCGGGCGTTTTATCGCCTTTAAAAGTCTGATTATCGCCGCGGGAGTCAGCCTGCCGCCCGACTTCTGAACGGCTTTCGCGATCGACGGGAAACAAAGCCCGAAACAGACCACTTTCCCCGTTTCGTCGAGTATCACCGCGACGTATCTCGTGTCGATTATAAGTTTGAAATTCTGTATCAGCATCTTTTTCATACCGTCTGTAAAAGGCACGGTGCCGTATAAGGGCTCGTACGTCTTGTCGAGAATTTCAAAAAAAGAATCGGCGTAGCGTTTCAAAAAGTCGTTCGTGTTTTTCGATTCGCCTATCCTTAAATTGTATTTTTTCATTATCCGTTCGCATAAAACGGGGATGCGGTCGTCCGTCTTTTCGGGGGCGCGCAGGTTGGATTCTATCCAATCGACGTCCTTTTCAAAGCCATAATTTTCTATAAGTTTTTGATAATACGGGAAGTTGTACTGTTCCTCGAAAGTGGAAAGTTCTTCAAAGCCCTCTATCAGAAGTCCCTCTCTTTCGAGGTCGGAATATCCGAGCGGACCGACGAGTTCGTCCATACCGCGTTTTTTCGACCACTCCGCCGCTGTGTCGAAAAGGGCGTTCGCGACCTCTTGGTCGTCGGGGCAGTCGAAACGCGTGAAACGCACTCTCTTTTCGTTCTGCTTTTCGTTGGACACGCGTTGAAGGATGGTCTGTATTCTTCCGACGGCTTTTCCGTCTTTATAGCAGAGGAAAAAACCGGATTCCGACTGATCGTTATACACGTAGTCTTTTCTGAACATTTTCATCTCGTCGCCGTAGAGCGGCGGAACGAAATACGGATTGCCTTTATACATTTTCAGCGGCAGTTCCACGAACTGCCTGCGCTCTCTTTTGGTCTGTACTTCTTTTATCTCAATCATTTCGATCCTTGTCCGTCTATACGCATTTCGTTTTATCGTTTCCGCCCCGCTTGCCTTATAACGGCAAGCGGGGCGGCTCTTTTATCTGTGTTTCGCGTGGAAATTAACGCCGACGCCGTTCGGACCGCAGTGGCTGCCCGCGGTCGGATTGATATCGACGTATTCGATATCGAGTTTCTCGCCGAATTTGGCGCGCAGGGCGTTTTCGAGTTCTTTCGCCGCGTCCTCGTAGTCCGAGTGAGCGAGAATAACTTTATGCGAATAAATGTCCTCTTGCAGTTCTTCGACAACGTTCATTATTTTCGCGATGACCTGTTTTCTGCCTCTCGCCTTGTCGCAAGACGCCATTTTGCCCTCGGAATTCATCGTGATTATCGGGCGGATGCCGATAAGATTGCCCATTATCGCGGATATGCCCGAAACTCTGCCGCTCCTTCTGAAAAACGAGAGGTCCTCGACGAAGAAATAAGTGGCGAATTTATCCACTTCGGTTTCCGCCCACTTCATTATTTCTTCGGCGGACTTGCCGTCCTTATACATCTGACCGACTTCGCAGACTATGTTATAACTGCCTATCGTGATGCCCTTGGTGTCGAGCGAATAGAATTTTCTTTCGGGATATTCCTCTTTCAGCCGTTCGAGGGCTATGTTCATAGCGGCGAACGTGCCGCTCATAGCCGCCGAGAAATGCGCGTAGAGAATATCTTTGCCCTCTTTGAAAAACGGCGCGAACGCCTCGTAATAGGTTTCGGGCGACAAGCCGCTCGTTTTCGGCATAAGCCCTTTTCTCAAAGACGAGTAAAAGGCTTTTGAGTCGAATTTATCGAAATCGACGTAAGGAAAGACGTCTTTCCCGTTTACGGTGTAAGGCATACTTATAAGGTGATAGCCGTATTCCGCCGCTTTTTCAGGCGTGATATCGGTATCGGTGTCTGTGAATATTACGTACATAGCGTATCCCCCTTTCGACATAATACGACAATATTATACACCTTTATTTCGGAAGTGTCAAGGACGGGCGCGCGGTTCGCTTTTATTTTCAAAAGGTCAATATCATTGACATATTTACAAGAAAAGTGTAAAATAATCGTACAGGCAGGGCGAAAGCCGCCCGAAAAAAGCGACAAAGGGAAAAAATTATGATAAAGTTGGTAATAGACACGCTCGGCGGCGACCGCGGCGCGGAAGTATGCGTAAAAGGCGCGGTGAGATCTCTTATCGAACACGACGATCTGTCTCTCGTCTTTACGGGCGACGAAACGGAAATAAAGAATATTCTCGCGGCGGAAAAGTACGACGAAAAAAGAGTTGAAACGGCGCACGCGCCCGACGTTATATCCTGTAACGACAAGCCGACGGACGCCATAAGGCAGAAAAAAGAGAGTTCTATGTATAAGGCTATCGACCTTCTCAAAAACGACGCGAGCGTGAACGGACTCGTCACGACGGGATCGACGGGCGCTCTTCTCGCGGGCGCGGTGCTCAAAGTCGGAAGGATAAGAGGAGTCAAACGCCCCGCGTTCTGCCCCGTGATGCCGACTATGAATATGGGCGTGGTCGCGATTTGCGACAGCGGCGCGAACGTCGATTGCGACTCCCTTCAACTTACGCAGTTCGCGGTCATGGCGAGCCTTTATATGCAAAAAGCCTACGGCGTGGAAAATCCGAAAGTCGCGCTTTTGAACGTCGGAACGGAAGAGGAAAAGGGGGATATGCTCCGAAAGGAAACTTTCGCCCTTTTAAAGGAAAATAAAAACGTAAATTTCGTCGGAAATATGGAAGCGCGCGACGTGCTCGGCGGCAAATACGACGTCGTCGTCGCGGACGGATTCGCGGGGAACGTTCTTATCAAATCGACCGAGGGGGCGTGCCTCGAAATGCTCAAACTCTTAAAAAAGACGTTCACGAGCGGACTTAAAAACAAGTTGGGCGCTCTACTTCTCAAAAAAGATATATATAAGATGAAAGACTTTATGGACTACAACAATTACGGCGGAGCGGTGCTGCTCGGCTGCGCGAAAACGGTGGTCAAAAGTCACGGATCGAGCAAGGAAAAGACGGTTTACAAGTCGGTCGAACTCGCCTACAAACTCGAAAAGAGCGGGCTCGGCAAGGCGATAGCCGAAAACATCGCCGAAAAGACAGAATAAGAAATGGAATTTTCCCCCGAACAAAAATACGTGATAGAAAATTTCACGGATAACGTAATTCTCGTCGCGAGGGCGGGATCGGGAAAGACGTTCACCGTCGCGCACCGCGTCGCGGAGGCGCTCAAAAGGGGATATTCCCCCGAAGAGATATTGTGCATTACTTTCACCGTAAAGGCGGCGGAAGAGATGAAACAGGCGGTGGAAAAACACGCGGGACGGCGGGGCGGCGCGCAAGTTTTTACGATACACGGTTTTTGCTACGACCTCGTAAAGAAATACGCCCGTAAAAGCGGGGCGATGCGGGAGCCGGAAGTCGCCGACGAGATAGACTGCGGCGAACTGCTTTCTTTCCTTTTGTCCGAATACGCCGACGAGGGCTTGTACGAGAAGTCGGACGGCGGGGCTATGCTCGGCGAAAAGCAACTCGCGGCGATAATATCGCTTATAAAACACGAGCGGGAAAGGCTCGGTTACGGATATTTTCGGGAAGGCGGTTACGGCGAGGCGATAGAGGCTCTTAAAGGAACGAGGGAATACGAAAGGCTGTTCACCGCGAAAAAGAGCGGAGTTAAGGTCACCGATTATTCATTTAAAGACCTTCTCGCCGAAAAAGGGGAAGAGTTTTTCGCGAGATATAAAAGGCTTTTGTCCTCGTCCTGTCTTATGGACTTCGACGACCTTCTTTTATGCGCGAAGAGCGTCACGGAAACTCCTTTCGACAATCCCTATAAAATGGTCATAATCGACGAGATGCAGGACACCACGTCTCTCGAATATTCGGTGCTGCGCAGATTTTTCAAAGGCGCGCTCGTCCTCTTGTGCGGCGATCCCTATCAGACGATATACGGCTGGCGGGGCTCCGCGCCCGAAAAAGTCATTGAGGACTTCGTAGAAAACTTCAACGCGAAAACGGTCGCGCTCGGGAACAACCGTCGGTCGTCGCCCTTTCTTTCTTACGCGGGCGCGTATTACCTCGCGTCCTCGTTCAAGGGCTTTCCTTTTCCCGAAAAGACGGAATTTTGCGATAGCGACGGAATAGAAGTTTATCCGTGCGCTTCGGCTCGCGAAGAGGCGGAAAAGGTTTTCGGCATTATCCGAAATCTCGGTAGCGGCGCGGACGTCTGCGTCATGGCGCGCTCGAACAGATACATAGCCGATTTTTACGCGGAATCGGAAAAGATAAACGCGGAACTTCCGAAAGAGGACAGAATAAAATTTTTCACCGCGGACGGCGATCATCAATTTTTCAAAAAGCCGATAATAAAGGACTTTCTCGCCCTTCTTCGTCTCGCGGTAAATCCGTGGGACTTTGCGTCGTTCGAGCGGATAGCGAAGAAGTACGCGGGCGCGACTCGCGGCGCGCTTTCGGCTATAAAAGATTACGGCAAATTCGGGATAGGACCGAGTTCGTTTCTGACGAGCGACGCGGCGGAGTACGGCGACGGATATTTTTTGCTTATAAAAGCCTACCGCGAAAACGGGATAGTCGTTTACGACGCGGAGACCACGGGGCTCGATACCGAGCGGGACGAGATAATACAACTTTCCGCCGTAAAGACGGGAAAAGACGGCGAGATCGCGAGGTTTTCCGAATTTATTGTTCCCGACGTTCCCGTTTCGGAAGAGGCGGAGAGAACTCACGGTTACGGCATAGACTATCTGCGGTCTCACGGCGGGAAAAGGGCGGAAGAAGTCCTTTCGGCGTTTTCCGCGTTTTGCGGGGATTGCGTTCTCGTCGGACACAACAGCGGGAATTTCGACGACGCGATACTTTCCCGCGAGGCGAAAAAATACGGCGTAAACTTCGATATAAAGGCGTTTTACGACACTCTGCGCATAGCGGGCGTGTTCTCGCCGGAACTTCCCGACCGTAAACTTTCGACGCTGTGCGAAAAATTCGGCGTTGTAAACGAGCGGGCGCACGACGCTCTTTCCGACGTTATCGCGACCGAAAAATGCCTTATAAAATATATAGAAAAATACGTTATACCGACCGAAAACGACAGAAGAAGGATACTTTCGTTATATTCGGATAAATACGCGGGACTTTTAAGCGCGAGGGAAAAAATACTTTATTTCGCCGAAAAAAGGGACGCTTTGGGGCTCGTCAGGTACGCCGACGAAACGCTCGGTCTCGTCAGCAGGTCGAAGAAGAGGTCGGACAGGGATTCTGCGAACGATTTTTACGTCGCCTTGAAAGAGATCGAAACCGCGGAAGATCCGAAGGCTTTCCTTTCTTCTTTCGTCTCGCTCGCCGCGCTTTCGGGAAGTCAGATGGATCTCGCTTTCAGAAAACTCGGCAAGACTCCGCTTATAACCGTGCATCAGTCGAAAGGCTGCGAATTCGACACGGTGATACTTATCGGCGCGAGCGAGGACGAGTTTCCCTCTTACGGCGCGAGGATCAGCGGGGAAGAGGACGAGGAAAAGCGAGTGTTTTACGTCGCTTTATCGAGGGCGAAGAACCGCTTTATAATGACGTATAAGGCGGAAAGGAAAGTCGGAAGTTACGTCTTTCCCGTAAAGAAGTCGCCTTATATAGAAAATTTACCTTTCGCGAAAAAAAATATTTAAAAACGCTTGACAACGCCCGCCGATAAGGTGTATTATAATCGAGTTTTTAATAGGTCTTTTCGGGGCGAATTTTTTGAGGACGATAAAAAGTCCTTAAAAAAAAACGCCCTTTTTTCTTTTTTGAACTCCGAAAAACCGCGATTATTAACGGAAAATCACATTTCGGAGGTAAAAAAATGACTAAATACGTTTTCGTGACGGGCGGAGTGGTTTCCGGACTCGGCAAAGGCATAGTGGCGGCGTCGCTCGGCAGGCTTTTAAAGGCGATGGGATTAAAGATAGCGTCGCAGAAGTTCGATCCGTATATGAACGTCGATCCGGGGACGATGAAGCCCGTTCAGCACGGCGAGGTGTACGTGACCGAGGACGGCGCGGAGACCGATCTCGACCTCGGTCATTACGAGAGGTTCACGGGCGAAGATCTCAATAAATATTCTAATCTGACTTCGGGAAAAGTTTTCCTTAAAGTAATAGAGAAAGAGAGGCGCGGGGAATACCTCGGCGAAACGGTTCAGATAATCCCGCACGTCACCAACGAAACGAAGAAATTCATAAGAAAGAACGCGGAAGTTACGGGCGCGGACGTCGTGATAACCGAAATAGGCGGCACGATAGGCGATATAGAGAGCGGACATTTTCTCGAAGCGATACGGCAGTTTTCGATGGAAGTCGGAAGAAAAAACTGCGTGTTTATCCACGTCTGCCTCGTTCCGTACGTCTCGGGCTCGGACGAATACAAGTCAAAGCCTACGCAGCACAGCGTAAAGGAACTTCAATCGCTCGGCATTTCCCCCGACGTTATAATAACGCGTTCGGACGGGGATATAGGCGAGGACGTAAGGCGGAAGATCGCGCTGTTTTGCAACGTCAAGCCCGACTGCGTTATATCCGACCTCACCGTGGACTGCCTTTA
>CADBSX010000183.1 GCA_902797515.1 uncultured Eubacteriales bacterium
ATTACTTTATATATTCTCATACCGTACCTCTTTTCCGTATTATTATACCATTTGGCGGCGCGAATTGCAAGTATTATATTGACTATCTTTCAAAAAAATAGTAGAATAAGAATAACAAATTTACGGACGGTAATATTATGCTCGGAAAAAGAATATGGAAAAACGGAGAAATAAACGGCGACGACTACGCGGAATTCAAATCGGTTTTCGGCTTTGACGGCGGAAACCTTACTCTTTTTATAACCGCGGACACCGAATACGCCGTTTTTCTGAACGGAAAATTCGTTTACGCGGGGCAGTACGCCGATTTCCCGTGGTATAAAGTCCGCGACGAAATAGATCTGACCGCGTTTGCGAAAAAAGGCGAAAACGAACTGAATATTCAAGTGTGGTATCAGGGCGACGAGAATTTCTGCCATTACGTAGCAAGCCCTTACCTCGCCTTTTCGGTCGTCCGCGACGGGAAAACGCTCGATACGTCGGACGAAAACACTCTTTCGAGAAGTCTGCCCGTATTCGTTTCGGGGCTGAAAAAGAATATAACTTCACAAATCGGCTATTCCTTTAAAGCCGACTTTTCGCGCGGCGAAGAAGAATTTACGCCCTCGAAAGTCGTAGGCCCGTCCCCCGAAACGGTGAAACGCCCGATAAAACGCCTCGATATTCTTCCCGAAAAGCGGGCGGAATATATAGGGAACGGCATATACGATCTCGGCGAAGAAACCGTCGGCTTTCCCTTTCTGGAATTCGAGGCGGAAGAGGGAAAGGAAATAACCGTGAGTTTCGGCGAAAGGCTCGAAAACGGGCGCGTTCCGAGGATAATAGGCGACAGGGATTTTTCCTTCTCGCTCGTCGGAAACGGCAAAAGAGTGAGATTCTGCAATTATTTGAGGAAGTTCGGACTTCGGTATTTCGAGGTCGAAAACGCGAAGATACTTAAAATAGGACTTATCCCCGTAGTCTATCCTTTCAAGGAAAAGAAACTCTCTTTCGGCTCGCCTTTGCGCGATCGGATATACTCGGTCGCGAAAAAAACTCTTCTTTTGAACGCGTTCGAGCATTACACCGACTGCCCGTGGCGCGAACAGGGCTTTTACGCGCTCGACTCGCGCCTGCAAATGCTCTACGGCTATTCGGCTTTCGAAAACGCCGAATACCAACGCGGCGCGCTCGCCCTTATGAGCGAGGACAGAAACGCGACGGGACTTATCTCGATAGTCGTTCCAACGTCGAGTAAACTCGTTATACCGTCCTTCTCGCTTTTCTATATTATCGCGATGGAAGAATACGCGGCGAATACGGGCGATAATCGACTTATAGAGGACTATTTCGGAAAAATCGAGAGCGTCGCGGACGTCTTTTTCAAAAGGATCGAAAACGGACTTATCCCCCTTTTCACGGGCGAAAATTCGTGGAATTTCTACGAGTGGAACGAAGGTCTTTCAAACGAAGGATTTTTCAATAAAGAGCCCTTAAAAGAGAAATTCGACGCGGTTTTGAATCTGAACGCCGCAATGGCTTTTCGTAGCCTGTCAAAGATTTGCGAAAGGCTTAATAAGACGGAAAAAGCGAAGACGTACGCCGAGACCGCGGAAAAGCTTAACGGGAGAGTAAACGAAGAATTCTACGACGAAAAGAGCGGAATATACAAGGCGACAAAGGGCGACGGAAAGTTTTACGAACTCGTCAACGCCTACGCGGTGCTGTCGGGCGCTGCGAAAGGCGGGCGCGCGCGGAAGATCTGCGAAAAACTCGCGGATAAGCGTAGCGGCGCGGTCGAATGCACTTTGAGTATGCTGTCCTTTAAATACGACGCGCTTTTAAAGACCGACAGGGAAAAATACGCCGGATACGTTCTCTCGGATATGGACGGAAAATTCGGATATATGTTATCCGAGGGCGCGACGTCCTTCTGGGAAACGATAAAGGGCGGCGCGGATTTCGACGGCGCGGGCAGTTTATGCCACGGATGGAGCGCGTTGCCCGCGTATTACTATCCTTTACTCCTCGGAAAATAAATGTTCGTTCCCGAAAAAACACGGAAAAAAAGCGTTCCCGTTTCGGGAACGCTTTTTGCGCTTATTAAAAACTTGAAAGAAGGAAAGAACGAACGTTCCTGCCATCGACTTCAGGATAGTCCATAAACAATTCTCTGTCTATGAACGGTTCTCCCTAAAAGGAGGTGATCCAGCCGCACCTTCCGATACGGCTACCTTGTTACGACTTCACCCCAGTCATTTGTATTACCTTAGG
>CADBSX010000184.1 GCA_902797515.1 uncultured Eubacteriales bacterium
AGCGAGCCCTAACACGGCTTTCGGATTGCTCTTTACAACGGACAAAACCAAGTCCGCCGCTTTTTTGCTCATTTCGTCGTAATCTTTACAAATAACTACTTTCATTTTTTACACTCCTGCATCTTTCAATAATAATTTTTTAAATTGAGGCTTTTAAGATTATTCTTGATGTTTATAAAGGACAAAGAGACGCCGCCGCGATGCTCTGCCCTACTCTTCTGTTTTTCTCGTCGGGAAGTCCGATATCGAGATCCTTGAATTCGGGGAATTCTTCCGCGATGGTCTTTTTACAGGTTTCAACGACAATATTTCCGCGCTTGCCGCCCATAACTCTTCCGAGCAGCAACATATGCTTTATATCGTAGAATTTGGCGTAGAACGGAATAGTATAAGCGAGATAAACGCCTATATCTTCATAAACGGTTTTCGCCATTTCGTCGTCCTCTTCCATAAGTTTCTGTATTACTTTGAGTTTCTGCGCGGGCGTAAGACCGTCTTCAAACTTAAATCCCGCGTTTTCGGCAAGTTTAATTACGGCGTCCTGCGAAAAATACTTGCATCCCACGCCGTGATCGCCGCTCCACTCGTCAACCATTGCGTTTTCGCAGAAATCGACGGGAACGAACGCGAGTTCGGATATCCAGCCGTTAAGCCCGCCCTCTTTGTTGATATAACCGACCGCCTCGCTCGTGCCCATTGCTATACCGAGCACGCCGTTGTCGCCGAGGTCGATACTGCCTGCGAGCGCGGTGACGTCGCCGTCGTTCGCGACGACTATCGGCGCGTTCATTTCCTTGCCCGCGTTTATGTAAACGTTTTTGACGTATTCGCCGTACTTTTTCTTATCGACTTTAACGAAAAGCGACGAAACCATCGGCTTGTTGTTTACGACGACGCCCGCCGTAGAAACGCCTATCGCATCGACTCTCGGCATTTTGGACGCCGCGGTCTTCATAGCGGTAAGTATTCCGTCGTAATGGTAATGTGGATCTTCCGTCGTTTTCGGATTCCATACGACTTCTTCCGAATAAACGACTTCGCCGTCTATAACCGCCGAAACTTTCCTGTCGCTTCCGCCCGCGTCGAAACCTATTCTGCATCCTTTCAAAAATCCGCCCACTCTTTCCGTCGCGTATTTTTTTTCGGGAACTTTTTCGACGTACTCGACCTCGAACGGCCTTTCGTAAACGGTCTGCATGAAGTCAACGTCAAAGGCGCGAAGTCCGTCTTTCGTATAAGCCTTCTTTATATATTCGTATATGCTCCGACTGCCGTTTATCATTATTTTATAGCCGCCGCACACCCAAAGGATGCTCTTTATAAGCCTTTCGGCGATCTTGTAGTTGTATTCGTCGTCCACACCGTCTTTAAACGCCTCGTAAGAATATATATAGTTATATCCCCCGCTCCTTTCTACGGCGACCGTGACGGTAATTCCGCCTCCGCTTTTCTTCACTTCCGCTTCGTAATCGTTTATCGCGTTTATCATAGGATAAAATTGCGGATCGTAAACAGGTTTTCTCATATTTTTACCTCCGTTTTTCATTCGTTTATATTTTAAACCTTTTTCGCGTTTTTTTCAATACGATTTATTATCTGAAAATTATAAAAAAGTATGGCGTTTTATCTCGTAAAATATTTTACAAAAAATTTTTTTTATTATATAATAATAATCGAGTATAAAATCGGTCGGAAGGCGAGGGAAAAATGTCAGACGCTTTTTTCAAAACAGCCGTCAAAAAAGATATTACGGTAAAAAGCATATATACGATACATTATCAGGCTCTCGGGAAAAATTACGTTTCCAAAGAGGAAACTCACGATTTTTGGGAAATAAACTACACCGATAAAGAAGATATGACCGTCGTTTTAAGCGGTAAACCGATCGAGGTAAAACGCGGTGAAATTCTCTTTATCCGCCCGAACGAGCCTCATTACGTAAAAGCGGGCGAAAAAGAACCGAACGTCTTTATCATTACTTTCGAGTGTCGCTCGAAGGCGATGGATTTTTTCATTGGCAGAAAATCCGCCGTCGGCAGCAACGACCGCGCTCTTTTACAGGAAATAATGTCGGAGGCTGAAAAAACTTTCAATATCCCCGAATTCGATCCCGACCTTAAAGAACTCGAATTCAAAACCGACTGTCCTTTAGGCGGGCTTCAATCCATCTCGAATTTGCTCGAACTTTTCCTTATCCGCTCGATACGCAGAGATACCGAAAAACACAATTCATACCGTTTTATGCTTTCCGTCGGCGAAAATACCGACCTGAAAGAACGGATAATTCTCTTTCTGTCTGAAAAAATTTATTCTACTTTTTCTTTGGAAGAACTCTGCGATCACCTGCACTATAAAAAGGCGTGGCTCTGCTCGTATTTTTACAAGCGGACTGGCTCGCATATTTACGGCACTTATATAAAAATGAAAATGGACGAGGCGAAAAAACTTATCAGGCAAAAATACACTTTTACCGAAATTTCCGATAAACTTTGTTTCGACAACGCGGCGTATTTTTCGGCGGCTTTCAAAAAACACGTCGGCATGACGCCGAAAGAATATAAAGCGAGTATAAGATAAATATAAATACAAGATAAGAGCCGCTTTTATGCGGCTCTTATCTTGTATTCTCTACTTTTAAACGGTAAGTTCAAGACCGTCGTAAGTCACGTTTAATCCGTATTTTTCGGCGGCTTTTTTCAATTCGTCGTATATCATACCGACGTTGTGAGAAAAATGATTGTAATAAAGCAAAGCGTTATCGGATAAAAGACCTTTTTCCGCAAATCTGTCCGCTATGCTTTTCCCCTCGTTCATAGACATATGATTGACCGCTCCGTCTCTCAACTCTCCCATCGTGCAATCAAGACTTAAAAGGTCTATCTTTTTATTGTTTTCGATAAGATAATCGTCTATCTCGGTCGGAAACACGCCCGTGTCGTTTCCGTAAAAAATCGCTTTACCGTCCTTTTCTATAAGGTAGATAAGCGCTTGTTCCGAAAGCATATGCACTGCGGGAAGGGGCGTAACGAGATATTCTCCGGCGTAAAAAGGCTTATAAGGCTCGACGATGATATACTCGAACCGCTTATTCCTCGCGGTTTCGTCCTCTTCTCTTATTTTCGTACAAGCGACCATTTTTTCGTATGCGCCTTTGCTTAAATACACGCTCAATTTTTGCTTTTTAACGTTATGCGCGATCCCTTCGAACCGACAGAAATTTTCCTCGAAGGTAAAATGATCGGTGTGAGAATGCGTTATAAGCACGTACTCGACGTCAACGAGCGTTCTTCGCATATTGAGAAAATGCATATAAGTATCGCTGTTAAAATCTATAAGCAGACCGTCGTCTATAAGCGCTTGAGAACGCGTCATTACGTTTTTTCCGCCGTATTTTAACGCGCGTTTGCAAGTTTCGCAAGCGCAGAAAAGCGCGGGAATCCCTTCAGCCGCGGCTGTTCCGAGATATTTTATTTTCATATTTTTCACCTTTTTTTTATTATAAATCAGATCCGAAAAAAAGTAAAGAAAAAACGGATATTCATTTCTTATTTTTATTTATTTAACATTTAAGGGGATACTGCCGTTTCCCGCGCCGTGCGCGTGAGCCTCGGCAGGCTGCCGCCTTTTCGGCGGACAGTCGTTCAAAAACGCTTACGCGTTTTTGTAACGAATATCCGATACTTATCTCCACCACGACAAAGGCACCGCAAATCGTATTTTTGTTTATTCAATAATCTTTAAGGGGAT
>CADBSX010000185.1 GCA_902797515.1 uncultured Eubacteriales bacterium
TACGTTTTGCGTCATTTCAAGTGTGGCATGACCAAGCAGATATTGCTTGATTTTAGGAGCAATTCCCGCTTCTTCAAGCCGAGTTGCTATCGGTTCGGACTTATTTCAGAAAAGTTTTACTTTACTTTCGGGCGGAATTATGTTAAAATACTTCCGTATTCCGCAATAAAACGGAAGTTAAGACGATTGCGGAAATAAAGAGGTCGGGTTGGAAAAGGTAAAACTGTTTTTTCTGGACGCGGAAACTATACGGAACAGAATAGACGAGATAATCTCTTCGCTTTCCGAAAAAGACGTGGCGAAGGCGAAAAGACTGCCGACCGAAAGCGGTTTTCTGCTCTCGCTCGGCGGCGCGTTTCTCGTCAGTAAAATCACGGGCGGAAAGGACGTATTTTTAAACGAGTACGGAAAGCCTTATTCGGACGGGACTTTTTTCAGCGTGTCGCACTCGGTCGATCTCGTCGGGCTCGCGGCGGCGGGAAATGCCGAAGTCGGGCTCGATATAGAAAAGATAAGGGATACCGACGAGAGGCTGAAAAACAAGTGTCTTTCTTCGGACGAACTGTCGGCGGCGGAAGGAAAATCATTTTTACCGTTATTCGTCGCGAAAGAGAGCCTTGCCAAAGCGACGGGAAAAGGGCTCGGCGGAAACGTGAAGAAATTCCCCGCGTTCCCCGCGGAAGGGAAGGTCGTATTCGGAGGCGAAACGTATTACAGGCGGATCTGCGCGAAAGAGGGATACGCGATATCGGTATGTTTGCGCGGCTTTGATTTCACTCTTTCGGAAGAGCGCGTTTTTTGAATATTAACTTCGATATACGGAAAATTCCCGCCCCGCGGCACGGCCGCGGGGCGGGAATTTATTGTAGGTTTTAATATTTGTTGAGATAATCGTCGCAGCGCGTACAGCCGTCCTTTCCGCAGGAAACTTTTATGCGGTCGCGCGCGCAGTTCCTGCCGCAAACGTTATATTCGCAGTCGATAACGTCGCAGCCGATATGTTCGTTGCACTTGTCCATAATATTACCTCCGTAGTAATATTATTGTGCTTATCTTCCTAAAATTTTATACATCGTCTTGTAGAGAAATTCCGCCTCTTCTTTGGTAAGGTCGAGGCATTTCGCCATATTTTCGGGCGCTTTCAACGCTTTTTCTTTGAGCCTTTCGCCCTCTTCCGTGATAACGACTTCGAGCACTCTCTCGTCTTTTTCGCTTCTGCGCCTGATTACAAGTCCCTTTCTTTCGAGCGTTTTAAGAAGGGGCGTGAGCGTTCCCGAATCGAGAAACAGCCTCTCGCCGATATGCGCCGCCGTCGCCTTTTTTTCTTCCCACATCACCATCATGGTGATATATTGAGTATAGGTGAGATCGACGTCTTTTAAAAGGGGGGAATACTTTTTCACTATTTCCCGCGCCGCCGCGTATATCGGAAAACAGATCTGGTTTCCGAGTTTTAAAGAATCGTAATTTTTATCCATATTTTTCCTTTGGTTCAGTCGCTGAAATCGGAATCGAGCACTACGAAGAATTTATAATCGGGATGCCTTTCCGAAAGGTACGCGACTATTTCGTCCTTTATCTTTTCCGTTTGCGCGCCGAAGGCTATTATCAGGTCGAAAGTGACCGTTTTCACCTGTTCGTCCACGTAAAAACCGTGAGTTTGCAGTACGTCGGGGAAACCTTTGACGACTTCGTCGAGATCGCTCTTTATTTTCACCGATTCTTCGGACGAGTTCTGCGAGGCGTAAATGCCTACGGTGAGTATTATGCCGTAAGTCATAAACACGTCGGCGGAAATATTGCGAGTGAGTTTGTGTATCTCTTTCGCCGTCATATCGTCCCGAACTTCCACGTGCACCGAGCCTATAACTTTATTCGGACCGTAGTCGTGAAGTATCATATCGTAAACGCCGTTCACTTCGTCGAAAGATAGTATCCGTTCTTTGAGTTTGTCGGTTATCTCTTTATCCGTCCGCCTGCCTATTATACTGCTTAAAGTGTCCGAAAGTATTCCGAAACCGGCTTTCAGAATTATCAGCGAGATAAGCACGCCGAGATAGCCGTCGAGCACGAAACCGAACGCCACGTTCAGAACTGCGGCGACGAGAGTCGTTAAGGATAGCAGAGAATCGAAGAGCGCGTCCGTTCCCGAGGCGACGAGCGCGCCCGAATTTACTTTGTTCCCGACCTTTTTTACGTACAGACCGAAAAAGAACTTTACGGCGACCGCGACCGCTATTATAGTTATTGAGATGGCCGAGTGTTCGGTCGGATCGGGCGTTATTATCTTTTCTACCGACTCTTTTAAAGCGGTGAAACCTGCGAAGAGCACGATGACCGCGATGACGACCGAAGTTATGTATTCTATCCGCCCGTGTCCGAAAGGATGTTTCTTGTCCGGAGCTTTGCCCGCGAGTTTAGTTCCTATTATCGTTATCACCGAGGACAACGCGTCGCTTAAATTGTTCACCGCGTCTAAAATTACGGCGATAGAGCCCGCGAGGATGCCGACGAACGACTTGAAAGCGACGAGCACCACGTTTACGAGTATGCCGAAAACGCTCGTCCTGACTATCGTTTTTTCTCTGTTCATTATAATACCTTTTACCTGATAAACGACTTATAGGAGAGTTTTTATTTTTTCCTCTATGCTTTCGGGAGTGGTCGTCGGAGCAAAGCGATCCACGACGTTTCCCTCTCTGTCTATAAGGAATTTAGTGAAATTCCACTTGATATTTTTGCCGAATACGCCCGATTTCTGCGATTTGAGATAGGTGTAGAGCGGACTTTCGTTCTTTCCGTTCACCTCTATTTTCGCGAATTGTTTGAACGAAACGTGATATTTCGCAGTGCAGAAAGAAACTATTTCCGCCTCCGTTCCCGGGGCTTGGTGACCGAACTGATTGCAGGGGAAATCGAGTATCTCTAAACCTTTTTCGGCGTACGTTTCGTACAGTTTCTGCAAGCCCTCGTATTGCGGCGTAAATCCGCAGCCCGTAGCGGTGTTGACGATAAGAAGAACTTTTCCCTTATAAGCGGAAAGATCGACTTCTTCGCCTGAAACGTCTTTCATTTTGTAATCGTAAACAGACATTAAATTTCACCTCTCCAAAAAAAGATTGTATCAAATTCGATTGAATACAATTTAATTATACACGATTTTTCCGTCGCCGTCAACCGTTTCAGACAAAAAAAATAAAAATTTACGTTGACAAAGCGGATAAAGAGCATAATAAAATTGACAATCCGTTATTTTATATGTTATAATTTCACATATCAACGATATTCGGGATAGGCAAACTTTATGAAAGCCGTAGGCAGATTTTTAAGAAATATAACGGCGAGTGTTATCATTTTTTTGATGCGTTACGTCTTTTATCGCGTAAAAATACATTACGAGGGCGGGAAGAAAAAGAAGATCGTTCATCCTTGCGTACTCGTATCCAATCATCTTTTGGGGATGGACGGGGCTATGATAGCCTGCGCGCTCGGCAAAAAGAAGATTTGGGGATGTATAGCGAAAACGACTTACGACACGTGGTACACTCGGTTTTTCAACGACGTCGGGAATATGATCCCGATAGACCTATCTTCCACGGGCATAGGATTTATGCGCGAGGCGAAAAAAACTCTCAAAAGCGGCGATTCTATCCTTATTTTCCCCGAAGGCGAGGCGTCGCACCGCGAACACGGAATACTGCCTTTCAAATCGGGATTTGTCTTTATAGCTCAACTCGGCGGCGTTCCCGTCGTTCCGCTGTATTTTACGGGGAACTACGCGAGACCTCTCGTGAGAAGATTTCATTTAGTCGTAGGCGAGCCGATAGACCTCGGCAAGCCGAACGAGGGCGAGAGCGCGGAAGAGTGGCGCGAGAGGAAGAGCGAAGAGGTCAGACAAAAAGTAGTTTATTTATCTACTCTTATAAAAAAGAA
>CADBSX010000186.1 GCA_902797515.1 uncultured Eubacteriales bacterium
CGCCGATAGCCTATCTATATTACCACAATCCTTTTTCGGTGTCAAGCGTTTTTTCAAAAAAAAGTAAAAATTTTTTATTTAATTTTTCCGGTCGTTTTTTAAAGCGAAAAAGCGGGATTTTCCCTTTTTTGTCGGGCGAGCGTTATCAGCCGAGCGTGAATAGAACTTTTGTCCGACAATGCTCGTTTTGACCGTTTTTTCGGCGCGTTTTGCTTATTTTGCGTGAAAACTGTCAATTATACAGTATAAGGCGCAAAATAATTGCTCATTTCCGATATTTATATTATAATAGAAATATAAATAAAGCGAAATATCCGCTTGCGAGGTGTTTTTATGGAAAAAGAAAAAACGAACGGAACGTCAGACCAAAAAACTCACGAAGGAGCGAAGTTCTATCCCGACGTCGAGAGGAACAGAAAAGAACGCGGAAAGACGATAATCATGGCGATCATCCTTATATTTATGATGGGCGGCATGGGAATTACTCTTTTCATCGGCGGCAGGATCTATTCCGAAAACGGCACGATAACGTTCATTATGGCGGCGCTTATGATAGTCGTCCTCGTTTTCGCGGCGAGCATGATACCGAGCGCGTTCAAACAAAATCCCGTAAAGAACGAGCCTATCATCGAAATAACGCCGAGAGAGGCGAAGATAAACGGCGAAACGTATAAAATTTCGGATATTCTGGAAGTCAGGCTCACCATGTCTTTCGCGCCCGTCGGCAACAAGGAAGAAAACGAGAAGTTTATGCAATCCCTCGTCGATAAAGAGCCCGAAAAGGGCGTCACCGCGAACGTTGACGTCGCGGTGAGGGATAAGGGCGACAAGAGCAAGACTTTATATACGACGGTCAAAAATTCATACGAAGCTCTGCTCGCGTTTTACAATGCCGGCGTCAAGAGATACGGGATAGTCTATTCAATGAAAAAGATAATGAAAAAATCTACTTTCGACCTCGGAAATTCCGAGACGAAAGACGGAATAAAACTCTCGCAGGTATCCAAAAAAGACAGGAAAAAGCAATTATATTGACGGGGAAAAGGATAATTAATTTCGGAGGTTTACTTATGGCAGAAACAAAATATCCCGTTACGGACGGAATTGAAAAACTCGAAGAACTTCTTGCGAGAGTGAGAAAGGCGCAGGAAGAGTTCTCGACTTTCAGCGAAGAAAAGGTCGATAAGATCTTTTTCGCGGCGGCGCTCGCCGCCGACGGCGCAAGACTTCCCCTCGCCAAACTCGCCGTTTCGGAAACGGGGATGGGCGTCGTCGAGGATAAGGTCATAAAAAACCACTACGCGGCGGAATATATCTACAACAAGTATAAAAACGTAAAGACGTGCGGCGTTATAGAAGAGGACGCGGCGTTCGGAATTAAAAAAATAGCCGAACCGATAGGCGTTATCGCGGCGGTAATTCCGACGACGAATCCGACCTCGACCGCTATCTTCAAAACGCTTATATCTTTAAAGACGAGGAACGGTATAATAATAAGTCCGCATCCACGCGCCAAAAATTCCACCGTCGCGGCGGCGAAAGTCGTGCTCGAAGCGGCGGTAAAGGCGGGCGCGCCGGAAGGCATAATCGGCTGGATAGACGTGCCGAGCCTCGAAATGACCAACACTCTTATGAAAGAGGCGGACTTAATTCTCGCGACGGGCGGTCCCGGGATGGTGAAAGCCGCGTATTCGAGCGGAAAACCGGCGCTCGGCGTAGGCGCGGGAAACACTCCCGCGATAATCGACGACACGGCTGACGTCGTCCTCGCGGTAAATTCGATAATCCACTCGAAAACTTTCGATAACGGCATGATCTGCGCGAGCGAACAGTCGGTGATAGTCCTCGACAAGGTTTACGGGAAAGTAAAGAAAGAATTCGCGGAAAGAGGCTGTTATTTCCTCGACGCGGACGAAACCGAAAAGGTCAGAAAGACCATAATAATAAACGGCGCGCTGAACGCGAAAATAGTCGGTCAAAAAGCGGCGGATATAGCCGCGCTCGCGGGCGTTTCCGTTCCCGAACGGACCAAAATACTGATAGGCGAAGTCGAAAGCGCGGAAATTACGGAAGAGTTCGCGCACGAGAAACTCTCGCCCGTCCTCGCCATGTACCGCGCGAAAGACTTGGACGACGCGTTTTCCAAGGCGGAAAGACTTATCGCGGACGGCGGATACGGACACACGTCCTCGATATATCTGAACGCCGCGACCGAAAAAGCGAAACTTTCGGCGTTTGCCGAAAGGATGAAAACTTGCAGAATACTCGTGAACACGCCGTCGTCGCAAGGCGGAATAGGCGACCTTTACAACTTCGCGCTCGCGCCGAGTCTGACGCTCGGCTGCGGCTCGTGGGGCGGAAATTCGGTCAGCGAAAACGTCGGCGTAAAACATTTACTCAATATAAAAACGGTTGCGGAAAGGAGAGAAAATATGCTTTGGTTCAGAGCGCCTGAAAAGGTGTATATAAAGAAAGGCTGTCTGCCCGTCGCTTTGGACGAACTCAAAAACGTTTTAGGCAAGGAGAAAGCCTTTATAGTCACGGATAAATTCCTGTATGAAAACGGATACACGAAACCTATAACGGATAAACTCGACGAAATGGGCATAACGCACGCGACTTTCGCGGACGTCGCGCCCGATCCGACGCTTGCCTGCGCGAAAGCGGGCGCGGAGAGGATGAAAGCGTTCGCGCCCGACTGCGTCATCGCCGTCGGCGGCGGTTCGGCAATGGACGCGGGCAAGATAATGTGGGTGCTTTACGAGCATCCCGAAGTCGATTTCGCGGATATGGCTCTCCGCTTTATGGATATAAGAAAACGCGTATATACCTTCCCGAAAATGGGCGAAAAGGCGTATTTCATAGCCGTCCCTACTTCCGCGGGAACGGGCAGCGAGGTGACGCCTTTCGCCGTTATCACCGACGAAAAGACGGGCGTTAAATATCCGCTCGCCGATTACGAACTTATGCCGAAAATGGCTATCATAGACGCCGATCTTCATATGAACGCGCCGAAAGGATTGACCGCGGCGAGCGGAATAGACGCGGTAACTCACGCGCTCGAAGCGATAGCGTCCATGATGGCGACGGATTATACCGACGGGCTCGCCTTGCAGGC
>CADBSX010000187.1 GCA_902797515.1 uncultured Eubacteriales bacterium
AAGATTTATTTTCATCTTTCTCGCCTGCCCTATTGACTTTGGTCAATGGGGTAAAACGAAACACTATAACAAACAATTGATAATTGTTTGCGTTTCGTTTTCGGAAAATGCTATACACGCATTTTCCATGACCGAGGCGGCGACTACCTTGCGCCACCGAGACGGTGTCACGAAGTGACGAAAGGGGCTTACCGTCATCTCGTCAATGTCCGCAAGCCGACCTCGACAAAACGACAAAGAAACCGGTTGTTTGTCCGTGTCATAATGCCAAGGGCGGATTTTAAGCAAAAAACGGGGCAAAAACGTAAAAATTAAGGTTTTATCTGCGATTTTTGAAATTTTTGACCGATTTTTGCTCAAAAAGAGTTCCGAAAGTTGATATTTTTTGTGGGAAAATCGTAGTGACAAACGAATTAAACGGTGTTATAATTGTTATGCCAACCGATGGCACGGCAAAACGAGAGTGGCAAAATGAAGATAAAATTTTTAGGTACAGGAGCGTCTGAAGCGATACCGGCTTTTTTCTGCGGATGCCCCGTATGCGAGAGCGCGAGAAAGAACGGCGGAAAAGAGATCAGGACGAGGGCGGGAGTCGTTATAGACGATCGCCTTATGATAGACTTCGGTCCCGATACTCTTTTGCATACGCTTTACACAGGGCTCGACTTGTCGAAAATAAAGTCGGTCTTGTTCACGCACTCGCATAGCGACCATTTTTACGCGTTCGATCTTTTGGCCCGTTCGCTCTATTCGGGCGAGGGCGCGCCGAACGATATACTTAAAGTTTACGGCTCCGCGGCGATAAAGAACGGACTTATAGACAGCGTGTGGTATAACAAGGAACGCGTATTTGACAGAATTTCGTTCTGCGAAATCGCCGCCGAACGCGAGTTTTTCGCGGAAGGATATAAGATAACGCCGATCGGAGTTATACATATACCGACCGAACCGTGCTTTATGTTCCTTATAGAGAAGGACGGCAAGGCTTATTTGCACGTTCACGATTCCGATTTTCCGACCGAACGCGCGTTCGCGTTTTTGAAAGATAAAGGCGTTAAGTTAAACGCCGTGACGTTCGATTGTACTTACGGGCTTATAAAGACGGAGTACGGCGGGCATATGAATTTATATCAGAATATCCGCGCGAAAGAGAGGTTGATAAAAGACGGAACGGCGGACGGGAACACGAAGTTTTACTCGTCGCATATCTGCCATAAGGCGGGAAGTTTCGATGATATTGCGCGCGAGGCGGGAAAGAACGGAATAGAGGTCGCATACGACGGATTAGAAACGGAAATACTATAAGTAAAAACGGGCTGAACGCCGTTTTGAATAAAAAACTTTTTTGGAGGTTCAATGATGGAAAACAAGGTATTGAAAGAGTATGAAAACGTCGAATTAAAATTCGTCGTTTTCGGCACAAGCGACTTGATCGCAACTTCGCTTGAAGACAGCGGAGCGAACGACAGACCGTGGAACAAAGGTTAAGGGGGAGAGGAAAAATGAAGAAATTCAGAATTTTATCGACCGCATTTTTATGCGCGGCTTTCGCCGTAACGGCGTTTTTGGGAGCGCGCGCGTATAACGCGAACGCGGACGAATCCACGTTCGCGATGAAAACGGGCGCGTCGATCCGTATTCCGACGGAAGAAACGGATATGACGCAGAACGACAACGGTCTCCGCTTTACGGCGACTATATCCGCCGCGGAATACGAGGGCTACGCGCAGGACGGAACGGTAACCGTCGGAACGTTCATTATGCCGAAACTGTATGAAACGAAGTACGGCGAATTGAACGAAGACAACCTTTTCGGCGCAAACGCGAAATATAAATGGAAAGACGGCGACGTCACGGTGAACGGCGACGTTGCAGGCGCGGAAGAAATACTTCACGTAAAGGCGAACGCCTATAAGGCGGACGAAGAGGACGACTTCTACACCATAAACGGAAGCGTACTTCATATTCTCGACGAAAACCTCGATCTTGAATTTATCGGCAGATCCTATATAAGGATAGACGGCGAGGGCGATCCGACGATAATTTTCGCGGCGCAGACTTCCGCCAACGCGAGGAGCGTTATCAAAGTTGCCGAAAGCGCGATATTAAACGAAGATCCCGCCATAACCGACGCGGACGTCGCGGCGAGAGTCGAGGCGGCTTACAACGACAGATACGTAGAGGCTTATAAA
>CADBSX010000188.1 GCA_902797515.1 uncultured Eubacteriales bacterium
ATAGGCATCAACGCCGGCAAAGTAAAGAATATAAATTTAAGAAAAGCGATAATGGCGGCTATGCAAACCGAACTTGCGGTACAGTATTACGAGAGCGGAACGGCGGCGAGAATAGACTGGCCTATGTCAATGGAGAGTTGGGCGTATCCGTGGCAAGACAAAGTGTCGAGGACTTCCAAACAAAACGGTAAATCATATACGCAGTGGAATAACGTTGAGTCCGCAAAACAAAAAATACAGAAATACATGAACGAAGCAGGCGTTTCGGAAGGCGACGCTCAGCTTAAAATAACGTTTACGATTGCGGGCGCGTCTATAACCGAACATCCGACTTACGCGGTATTCAAACAGGCTGCCGAAATATTAAACGATATGGGATGGAATGTTGAAGTCAAACCCGATTCGCAGGCTCTTACCAAACTTGCCACGGGTTCGCTCGCGGTGTGGGCGGCTGCTTGGGGCTCTTCGCTTGATCCGGATATGTATCAGGTATACCACAAGAATTCCACCGCGACTTCGGTTTACGCGTGGGGATACCGTGAAATAAAAGCGGATACCACCACTTATTCCGAAGAGTGGAGAATAATTAACGAATTGAGTGCGGTGATAGACGAAGCCCGTTCTATAATCGATCAAGCCGAAAGAGTACCTCTTTATGAAAAAGCTCTCGGATATGTTCTTGACCTTGCGGTGGAAATGCCCGTATATCAGCGTAAAAACCTCTACGCTTACAATACCAAGACCATAAAAGGTCTTTCGAGCAAGGTAAATCCTTATACCTCGCCGCTTGAAAAGATTTGGGAACTTGAACTCGCTTAAAAAATAAAATCGGGACGGAACTGCAGGTGATGTTCCGTCCCGATAAAAAACGTAAAGGAAAACAATTCCAATGTTTAAATATATATTAAAGAGAATAATTATCTCTTTTTTGATTTTAATCGGCGTTTCGTTCATATTATACGTGCTACTTAGATTTATGCCGACTGATTTTATCGAAAATAAGATAATAGCGTTAAATCAGACAGGAGCAACCGTAAACGACGAATTCATACGGCAGATGTATAAAACGTACGGTCTTGACGGTTCGGTCATAGAGGGATACTTTAAATGGCTCGGCAACGCGTTAAGGCTTGATTTCGGAAAGAGTTTCATAAACCAAAGGGAAGTGGTAAAAGAAATATTCGATCCTGATAAGATGGGAACGTCGTTTTTTGTCGCCGCCGTCGCGACGGTTTTCGAATTTCTGATAGCTATACCTCTCGGAGTTACCGCGGCGACGCATCAGTATTCCGTGCGCGATTATGTAGTCACCGTACTTGTGCTTATCGGAATATCGCTGCCGTCTTTCTTCTTCGGACAACTCCTTAAAGATATTTTCGCCAATAAATTGCATCTTTTCCCTGTTTCCGGTATGAAAGACGCGGGAATAACGTATGCAGGCGCGTGGGACGCGTTCGTCGATTACGCCAGACATATGGTGCTTCCGATACTTACAGTCGTTATTTTGAGTATCGGCGCGAGAATGCGTATGACGAGAACGAATATGCTTGAAGTTTTAAATTCCGATTACATACGCACCGCGAGGGCGAAAGGATTAAAAGAAAGTTCGGTAATTTATAAACACGCTTTCAGAAACACGCTTATTCCTATAGTTACGGGGCTTGCGGGACTTATTCCGTCTCTGTTTTCGGGCGCAATGATAACCGAATCGGTTTTTGACCTTACGGGACTCGGAAAATTCGCGCTTAACGCCATGACTCAGGGCGATATACCCGTTATTATGACGTATAATATGTTTCTTGCTTTTCTGTCGGTAATGGGGGTTCTTCTTGCCGACTTGATGTACGCGGTAGTCGATCCGCGCGTAAAGCTCGTTTAAAGGGGGAAAGAATTATGGAAGAAAAAGAACTCGAAAAAGATTTCCCCACCGAAACTTTACCTGAAAACGCATTGCCCGAAAACGAAAATATCGCGGACGCGGAAAAGCCTCTCGACAAAAACGTAAAGCTTATGTCTCCCACCCGTATGGTTTTAAGGCGGTTTTTCCGCTCGAAACTCTCTATCGCAGGGCTTATAATGCTTATATCCCTGTTCGTTTTCTGTTGGTTCGGACCTCTCGTTTATCAGCGTTGGGGCGAAACGGAAACGGACAGAACGGGTGCTATCGGATACACTGACTATGAAATAAAGGGGGAAGACGGAAAAACTTTCGTCCAGATAGTGGTCGAGGATAAAGGGATAAACGCGCTTGCCGCTCCTTCGTCCGAGCATATTCTGGGAACGGACGAACAGGGAATGGATATATTCACTAGGCTTATGTACGGCGGCAGACTGTCGCTTACGATAAGTTTTCTCGCCGTATTTCTCACATCGGCGATAGGTATAATATTAGGCGGAATAGCGGGATATTACGGAGGCGCGGTCGATAACGTTATAATGCGTCTTTGCGACGTGCTTATTTGTCTTCCGACTCTTCCCCTGATGCTTATAATAGGAACGGTTCTTGATTCCAACGGCGTAAATCCGACGTATTACATATATCTGCTTATGGGTTTGCTTTCGCTGTTCTCGTGGCCGGGGATGGC
>CADBSX010000189.1 GCA_902797515.1 uncultured Eubacteriales bacterium
TCGGTCGGCATACGTCCGATTTACACTTTTAAAACGACTTTTCCGACGTTTTCGCCGCGGTAGAGTATTTGCTGCGCCTCGTCGGCACGCTCTATCGGCAATACTTTGTAAATTTTCACTTTTATTTCGCCGCTTTCAAACTTTTTCCAAGTCTTTTCAACGAGTTCGGCAAGAAGTTCGCCCTTTTCTTCGGGCGTTTTACTGCGGAGCGTGCTCCCGATTATCTTTATGTTTTTTACGTAGATATTTCTGAAATCTATCGCGGAAATATCCCCCGCGAGCGTCGCTATCTGTATCCAGCGGCAACCTCTCGCGACGTATTTGAGGCATTTTCCGAGTATTTCGCCGCCGAGACAGTCTATCGCTATATTCACGGGCCGCCCCGCCTCTTCTTCGCGTTTCAGGACTTCCGATATGTCCTCTTTCGTCGTATCGACGACTATATCGGCGTTGAGATAGGCGACTTCCTTGACTTTTTCTTCGCCTAATACCGTCGTGATAACGCGGAGACCGAACGCTTTCGCCATAGGTATGACCGCGCTCGCGAGTCCGCTCGCGCCCGCGTTCATTAAAAGAGTTTCGTTTCTTTTCGCGTTGCCGACTTTGAAAAGATTTAAGTACGCCGTCATATATACTTCCGGTATGGCCGCCGCCTCTTCAAAAGAAAGGTTTTCGGGCATCGGCAAGACCATGTCTTCGGTTACGGAAACGTATTCGGCGTAGCCCCCGCCGCCGAGCAGGGCGCAGACCTTGTCGCCGACCTTGTGTTTCTTGACGCCCGCCGCGATTTCTTTTATAATACCCGAAACTTCGAGCCCGGGATAATCCGGACAGCCTGCGGGCGGGGGATAATTCCCCTCTCTCTGCAAAAGGTCCGCGCGGTTGATCGCCGCCGCTTTGACTTCTATAAGCACTTCGCCGTCTTTTAATACCGGATCGGGAACGAGTGTATAATTTAAACTTTTGTTTGTTTTATCTATAACTATTGCGTACATATTTTCTCCTTAAAGTTGTAACGCCGATTTTATTTTGAGTACGTTTTCGAGAAGAGGGGGACCGAAATAGGTCGCCTCGTCGTATTCCGTGAAACACAGCCACATACACGCTCCTATCGCCGGTCCTATCGTCCTTAAAAGTTCGGATTTGCCCGCCGAGAGGAATAAAAACGGCTTTTCGAGTTCGCTTTTGAGCATTCTGCAAATATCGAGATTTTTTATCTGTTCTTCTTCCGTTTCCGCGCCCGTGACTATCTTTATCACGTCCGCGCCGCGGCGCGCTTGCGCTTTCGCTATTTCGAGCACGCGTTCTGCGGAACGGAACTTAAAAACGTGCGAGGACATAAGCGCTTCGCCGCCGCGGCGGTGTACTTCGTCTATAAATTCGCGCTGTTTTTTTATCGCCGTTTCGTTTACCGTCAGTTCTTCGGGCGAGGGATCGAACGCGTCGCCCATAATATCGACGAGCGTCGCGCCGAGCGAGAGAGTATGAAGAAGTTCGTCCGCTAATATCTCGTCGCTCTTCCCCTCGTTCGTTGCGCCGCGGTAGTTGGTGACGTAAACGGGCTTATCTCCCGCCGCGGAAAATATCGACTTTAAAGTTTCGTCCGATTTGTATTCTTGTTTAAGAGAAGAGAGTTGCACTCCGATCGCCGTCGCGCCTTTCGCTACGGCGTTGCGGATTTTGAGTATCGCCCTTTCCGCCGTCTTTTCCTGTACCATAACGGTCGCGAACGGTGAAGAGGAATTTAAAAAACTCTTTTTCATTTTAATCCTTTATCCCCATTTTTTCGAGAAGTTTATCCATTTTTTCGTTGCGCGGCGCGTAATACAAAGAGCCGTCGTATTGAGCGAGTTCCTTTTTCAGACCGTCTTCGAGTTTCATATAGTCCGACTGCTTTCTGCCCGCCGCCGCGAGTATCTTCGAGTTGTCTATAACTCTGTTATAACAGCGGTCGTATTTAAGTTGCTGATAAGCGTAAACGCTGCCGTCGTATAACTCTTTTATAAACGTGTCGTCATCGACGGTAACGTATTTAAGCCCGCCTATTTTTTTATAAATTTCCGCGATCTCGCGCCAAGTGTGGTGTTCGGAAGTGGACACCGTGAACGCCTCGCCGTAAGCCTTTTCGTTGAACAAGAGTTCTACGACCGACTTTCCGAAATCCCCCGCCCAAGACAGAGTTCCCTGAACGTCCATCGCGCCTTCGGGAAGAACGACCGTTTTTCCCCGCCGCATACGCCAGACGAGTACGTCGGCCTCTAAAATAGTCAGTTGAAATCTGTGTTTGGAATAGGTTATCGACGGGCGGAGAATAGTCCAGTTTTTATATCCCGTACTCCGTATATAGTTTTCCTCTTCGGCTTTATAAATGCTGTATTCGTATTTATTCACGAAGTCGGACGGCTTTTCCACGTCTAAAAGCCTCGGCGAAGTCTCGGTTATCGGATATTCGCCGGCGTAAACTCTGTACGTCGATAAAAACAGATAATGCGACGTGTTTTTGAGATAGAGATCGCCGAAAGGCTTATATTCTTCCACGGTATCGTAAATCATGAAATCTACGACCGCGTCGTATCCGTTTTTCAGGAGTTCTTTGATAAATCCGTAATCTTTTCCGTCGTGTCTGATATACGTAAGGTTTTCGTTTCGGGATATTTCGTCCTCGAAACAAAGCACGTCCACCTTATATCCTTTTTTGAGCGCCTCTTCGGTGAGATAAACGCCGAGCGCGCCATTGCCGCCGACCAACAATACTTTTTTCATAATAACGCCTCTTTTATTTATAATATTTATAATTTTATTCCGCACGCTTTAAGCAAAACGTCGTGTAAAGTCTTTTCATAGTCGTAAGAGTAGGGATTTTGAATTTCGCCCTTTACTATCCTGAAAAATTCGTCGTACATTCCGTCGTATCTGTCGGGGATCTCGAACACCTGCCTTTCGGGGCGGTAATTCCAGTCTTTCCCTCTTTCTTCGAGCAGGGAAACGTGCATATCCGTCCGCATTTTCCCGTTCCCTTCGGGATAGTATTCCGTCGGATTTATCTCGATAGTCCCCTTTTCGCCGCAGACGACTATCTGCCGCCGCATAAATCCGCCCGCCTCTACCGCCGTCGTCTTTACGAAACTGTGGTTTTTCCCGTAACGGAACACCGCGAAACCTATATCTTCGCCGTCTTTTCCCGTCGCGGAATTAAAGGGGATTACCTCGTCGGGAACGCCTTGTATTTGCAAAATAACATCGACTAAATGGCAACCGAGAAAATTCATCATCCCGCCCTTGTAATCCTTTATAAAGCGCGTCTTGTTTTCCGGCGGATGATAGCAGTTCATCTGCGCCTCGACGTAATATATCTCGCCGAGTCTGCCTTCTTTAATATCGCGTAATAATCGACTTATAGCGGGATTATATCTGTACATATAGCCGAGGTGAAGGGGAACGTTCTTTTCCTTTGCGGTATCGAAAAGGCGGCCGAAACTCTTCTTATCCTGCCCGCCGGGCTTGTCCATCTGGACGGGGATGCCTCTTTTAATAAATTCGTAAGCGTAATCGGTGAGGTATTTATCTTCCGTTTCGATAAACGCCGCGTCGAGATCGGTGAGTTTCAAAGCGTCCTCGTATTTAAGTTCGGGAACGCCCGCGTAAGACTGCTTTTCGCCGTCGAGTCTGACGTAACCTATAAAATCAACGTCGTCCCGCTTTTTGAGCGAGTTTATCGGCGCGAAAGCGTGCGCGTGATCCGCGCCTATCTGAACTACTTTCAACTTTTTCATAATTCTCCCTGTACGTAATATATTATACTTTCCTTGACAAAAAAATTCAATCGACTATAATATTATTATATGAAAACTATTCTACTGTTTCGGGGGAAGAAATGAA
>CADBSX010000190.1 GCA_902797515.1 uncultured Eubacteriales bacterium
CGTCTATAAGTATCTTGCATCCATTGAGCATTTCATCGACAGAATCGTAATGCCTGCCCGTTATCTCTTTGAGTTCGTCGAGATTAGGTTTTACGAGGTACGCCCCGCCCGCGAGCGCGGAAACCATTTTATTTCCCGTCGTGTCGATGAATTTTTTCGCGGTTTTGTTTATCGCGCCCGAAAGCCTGTAATAATAGTCGTCCGAAACGCCCTGCGGAAGAGATCCGCTCATAATTACCACGCTCGCCTTTTCAGAGAGGTTTCCGACGAGGGAAACGAGTTCTTTCTGCTTGTCTTCGGAAACGGGCTCGCCCTTGTCGTTTATCTCGGTCATCATAGACCGTTTATCGACTATTTTATAATTCGTCCTCGCGCTGCCCTTGTTCCAGACGAAAGTGTTTTTTACTCCGTCGTCGTCGAGAGAGTGGACGAACATCTGCCCGTTTTCTTCAAACATAAAGCCCGTCGCGAAACTGTCCGCGCCTAGCCTCGAAACGCCTATCGCGGCGTTGAGCGCTTTCCCCGAATAGGTTATCACTTTGTTTTCGATACGGTTCAACGAGCCGAGTTTTAAAGTATTTAATTCTATGGTGCAATCGACGCTCGGATTCGGGCAAACGGATAATATCATTATTCACCTCTTACGATAACGGCTTTTCAGCCCGTATATTATTATATTACGTTCTTATCGGCATTTCAACCGAAACGGGAAAATTTCACGGAAATTTAAGTTAATGTTAATTCTTTTCAAACTGGCTGTTATAAAGTTCGCAGTAAAATCCGCGTTTTTCCATAAGTTCGGCGTGAGTTCCCTGCTCTATCACGTTGCCGTCCTTCATAACGAGGATATTGTCGGCGGAAACTATCGTCGATAATCTGTGAGCGACTATAAAAGAAGTTTTGCCTTTGGTAAGTTCGTCGAAGGCCTCGGATATCTTCTTTTCCGTCCTCGTATCGACGGACGAGGTCGCCTCGTCCAAAATAAGCATCGGGGGAACGCGGAGCATAACGCGGGCTATCGAAATAAGTTGTCTTTGTCCGGCGGAGAGGTCGTCGTCGCCTATAACGGTTTCATAGCCGTCGGGAAGTCTTTTTATAAATCCGTCGCATCCGGCGAGTTTCGCCGCCCGTTCGATTTCCTCGTCGGTCGCGTCCTTTTTACCTATCTTTATATTGTCTTTTACCGTCGCTTTTCTTATCCACGTATCCTGCAAGACCATACCGTAACTGCGGCGGAGATCTCTTCTCTTTACGTCCTTTATCGGTATCCCGTCAACGGATATTTCGCCGGAGTTCACGTCGTAAAACCGCATAAGCAGATTTATAAGCGTCGTTTTTCCGCAGCCCGTAGGACCGACTATCGCCGTTTTCCTTCCGCTTTTAACGTCGAGGTTGAAATTTTGTATAAGCGGTCTTTCGGGAACGTATGAAAAATACACTCCTTCCGCCTTTACGTCCCCTTTCACTTCGGAAAGCGCAGCCGCGTTTTTTACGTCGGGCGTTTCCTCTTCGCCGTCTATAACCTCGAAAAGCCTCGCCGCGCACGCCTTCGCGCCCGCGAGTTCGGTCAAAACCGAAGATATTTCGTTGAAAGGCTTGGCGTACTTGCCGGCGTAGCCGAGTAGGGATAAAAGAAGTCCCGCCGTCACCGCGAAAACTCCGACCGCGCCGCTTGCCGCGAGCATAGCCCCCGTAAAGGCGACCGCCGCGTAAACGACGGCGTTTATAAATCTCGTCGTCGGATTAGTCAGCGACGAGAAAAACACCGCTTTTAAAGAGGTCTTTTCGAGTTCGCCGTTTACGTCGTCGAATTTTTTTATAAACTCTTCTTCCGCCGAATACGCTTTTATAGTCGGAAGATTGCCGAGCGACTCTTCTATAAGAGCGGACTGTCTGCCCGTTATCTCGGCTTGTTTTTTAAAAGTGCCGTAAGTCTTTCCCGTGATGAATTTCGCCGTAAAGAGCGACGCGGGCGTCAAAACCGCGACCACGGCGGCTATTACGGGATTTAAAACGAACATAACGGCGAGCGTGCCTATAATCGTTATTATCCCCGTGAAAAATCTCGAAAAACCGAGCAGAAGTCCGTCCGCGAGCCTGTCCGCGTCGCCTATCTCAACGCTCAATATATCCCCTGCCGGGCGGGCGTCGAGAACGGAAAGCGGTGCGCGCTGTAATTTTTCAAACGCGTCGTTCCTTATCCTCTCGGTAACGCCGTTCGCTATTTTATTGCTTATCGCCTCGGTCGTCCACTGCATAAGTCCTGCGAAAAGAGCGCACGCCGCCGCCACGATAAATATTCTCGCGAGCCCGTCGAAATCGACGTTTCCCTCGCCTATTATAAGGTCGGCGGCTTTCCCGAAAAGCACGGGAAGAGCGAGTTCCGCCGCGACGAAAGCTGCCGCCCCGATAAGGGATACCGCAAGCGCGAAACGGTAAGGCCTGACGTATGATAAAACTCTTCTTATAACGCCTTTTTTCATTTCGCCGCCCCCCTTTGCTGAGAACGCTTTATTTCCCTGTAAACGTCGCAATTTTCCGTAAGGCTTTCGTCCGTGCCTACGCCTACGACTTTCCCCTCGTCGAGGACTATTATCTTATCCGCGTCCGCGACGGCGGAAGTCCTCTGCGAAACTATTATCACGGTCGGTTTATAGTCGAGCCGCTTTATCGCCCGACGAAGTTTAAGATCGGTCGCGAAGTCGAGCGCGGACGACGAGTCGTCGAGAATAAGAATTTCCGGTTTTCTCGCAAGAGCGCGGGCTATCGCGAGCCGCTGTTTCTGTCCGCCCGAAAAATTCTTTCCGCCCTGCCGTACTTCCGCGGACAAATCTCCGCCTTTCGACCGCACGACGTCCGTCGCCTGCGCGGCGTCTAACGCCTCTCTTTCGACCTCTTCGGACAGTCCCTCGTTTCCGAGCCTTAAATTGCCGTCTATCGTTCCCGTGAAAAGCGCGGACTTTTGCAATACGAAACCTATTTTAGCGCGGAGTTCCTTCACGTCGTAAGAGCGGACGTCTTTTCCGCCGACCGCGACGAAACCTTTATACGCGTCGTAAAATCTCGGAATAAGGCTAACGAGCGTAGTTTTACCGCTGCCCGTGCCGCCTACGATCCCGACCGTCTGACCTTTTTCTATCGTTAAATTTATATCCGTAAGGCTTTCGCCGCCGTCCGCGTAACGCATCGAAACGCCTTTGAATTCCACGTAGGCGTCGGATATCTTTCCGCTTTCGGTCTTTATATAACTGCCGTCCTCTTCGAGAACTTTTTCCACTCTTCTCGCGCAGGCGACCGACTTCGACACCGTTACTACGAGGTTCGCGAATTTGACGAGTTCTATAAGTATCTGCGACATATAGTCGTAAAGCGCGACCGTCTGTCCCTGCGAGATCACGCCCGCGTTCACTCTAACGCCGCCGAAATACAGAAGGGCGACTATCGCGAGATTTACGAGAACGAAAGTACAGGGATTTAAAAAGGCGGATATCATGCCCGTGCGGTTTTTGAATTTTTCGAGCGCGCCCGTCTTTTTGCGGTATTCCCTTATCTCGTCGTCCTCCGCGCCGAACGCCCTTATAACTCTCGCGCCCGTGAGATTTTCCCTCGCTGAAAGAGAAACGTCGTCGAGTTTTCTCTGCGCCTCGGAGTACTTCGGAAGAGTTATCGCCATTATTATCGCCACGACCGCGCCGAGCGCCGCTATAAGGACGAGGAACACGAGCGAAACTTTAAGATCTATGATCGCCGCGGCGACGAACGCGCCTATCACGACGAACGGCGACCGAAGAAGAAGGCGCAAAAACAGATTTACGCCCGTCTGCATCTGATTTACGTCGCTCGTCATGCGCGTTATCATTGCGGAAACGCCTATTTTATCCGTGACGGACGGCGGGGAGTCCATAAGTTTCACGTAAACTTTCCGCCTGACGTTCGCCGAAAAGCCGACCGCGGCTCTCGCGGAACAAAATTGACCGAGTACCGAAAAAACGAGCCCGACGGCGGCGAGACCGAGCATTATCGCCAAGTCCGCGACGACGGCGTTTTTATCCCCGCCGTTCACGCCCCTGTCTATGATATCGCTCACGAAGAAAGGAACGACGAGTTCTATAGCGGCTTCGAGGAATTTGAAAAAGGGCGCGAAAACCGCTTCCTTTCCGTATTTTCCGAGTTCTTTAAGAAGAATTTTCATTTCGTCGCTTTCCTGGCAAGTTCCCTTATTTTATCGCTTTCGCCGACGAGAAGTTCGGAATTTATCCTGTAAAATTCGGGGCAGTCGAAACGCGTTATAAGCGCGACGAAGTTTTCGCTTTCGAGCATTCCCGTCACCGCCGAAACGAATTCCTGATTTTTTCCGAGCGACCTTTCGCCGAATTTGAGAAGGTTCTCTATCCTCGCGGCGCACTTTTTCCCGTATTCTTCGCTCTCTTCCTTAAACGCCGCGGCAGCGGCTCTGTCCGCGGAATAAATTATATCCGCGACGCGGCGATACGCCGCCTTTTCAAATCTGCCGAGTTTTCCCGACGCGATGTCGGAAGCGAGTTTTTCGGTCGCCGCGGAAAGAGCGCCGTCGCCCTCGGTCGCCTGTTTTTTGAAAGCGTCCTCCATATATTCCGCCGCCCTTATCTTCGCCATCGCCTTCTCGGCGTTTTTCGCCGCTTTCGACCGTATAAGTTCCGCGACGGTAAATCTTTCCTCGAATTTCGCCGAAGAAAGGTCTATGCTTTCCGTTTCGCCGTTCTCCGCGCCGTCGCCGACGAGCGCTACGCCGAATTTTTCAAACGCCTTGTAAAATCCGAAAAATTCGTTGGCTATCGGCGGGCTCTGCACGTACTGCGATATGAACGGAAGAGTGACGGGAATGGAAAATTTCTCGTATTCCGAGATAGCCTCGGAAAGGTCTTCCCAGCCCCTCGGAGTCACGAACGCGAAACCGTCAGCCGTCCTTTCCGCCCTGAAAAGGTACTGATTATAGAGCGAAAGAAAACAAGTCACGCTCTCGTGAAGGCCCCTCTCTCTCGCGTATATTTTGAACGCCTCGTAGTCGGGCTCGACGTCTATCCTCTTAACTCTGTCGAGCGTTACCATATCGAGTTCGTTTACCGACTTGTTGTATTCTTCGGGATTGCCCGCCGCCGTCAGTATCCAGCCTTCGGGAATAAGGTGCGTGCCGAATTTCTTGTGTTGCAGAAGTTCGAGCATCGCGGGCGCGAGAGTTTCCGAAACGCAGTTTATCTCGTCGATAAATAGTATTCCTTCCCTCTTCCCCTGTTTTTCTATCGCGTCGTAAACTTCGGCGACTATCTCGCTCATCGTGTATTCCGTTACCGAATATTTCTTCCCGCCGAATTCCCGCTCGGATATGAACGGAAGTCCGACGGCGGACTGCCTCGTGTGGTGCGTTATCGTATATCCGAGAAAACCTATTCCGAGTTCCGCGGCGACCGCGCTCATTATGGCGGTTTTTCCTATTCCCGGCGCGCCTATAAGAAGAACGGGGCGCTGTCTTTCGCGCGGTATTACGTAACTTTCGTCCTCGGACTTGTCGAGGTAAATCCTGACCGTGTTTTTGATTTCGTTTTTCGCTTCGAGTATGTTCATAGAGTTCCGATGCCTCCGTCAGTTTTTTACTTTTATTCCGTAAGCGTAGTAAGGAACGCTTATTTTGTCGGCTTTTTCGCCGTAAAGGGCGAAACACGTTTTGAACGGCGGATTTTCTTTCGGATAAATGCCCGCGCCGTCCGTAAAATAGATAAGTCCGCGTATTTTCACGCCCTCTTTCATAAGTTTTTCCGCCCTGTCGAACACGGGACGGAAATCCGTGCCGCCGCCCCCCGACAAGCCGAAAGATTTGAGATAATTTTCAAATCCGTCCGCGGCGCTCACGACCTCTTCGCCGCGTATTTTGTCGTCGCATTGAATTATTCTCACGCGTATCCTGTCCGTTTCGCTCTCGGCTTGCCTTATTATGCCGAGTATTTCCGAAAGAAATTTCATCACCGGCTCGCCTTTCGTACTGCCCGACGTATCTATCGCGATTATTACGTCCGAAAGTTCGTGATCCTGCCTGTATTCGAGATTTTCGATAAGCGGCACGTTTTTATAAAGCCGTAAACCGTAAGTGTATAAAATATAGTCGAATTCGTCGTCGCTGCTTTTAAGTTTTTCGCTCTTTTTCAAAAATTTACGGAAAAGCCCGATATAGTCGTTCGCGCTCTCGGCTATTTCCTCCACCGCTCTTTTGAGTTCCGCGTTTTCGCCGCCGACTCGCGGCGCGACGTCGGCGGCGACGTCTATCCAGAATTTTATCAGTTCTTCTTCGCCGCGCGGCTCTTTTTCCCCGCCCGTTTTATCCCTTTCGAGAAGAGAGAAAATTTCGGCGTTTATCTCGTTTCCGCGCGCCAGATACTCTTCCGCGAACTTCTTCGTCACGCCGCCGAAAACGGCTTTTATCGACTTATACACCGCCTTTCTCTTTTCGGCGGCGAGTTTTCCGCCGAACGGAAGTTTCATTTCGTCCGTAAGGTAAAAAAGCGTTACGTCCGCCGCGAGATCGGAGTTTTCCGAGCGGGAGCCGAAAGTAAAAGTCAAAAGGTTGGAAAGCGTCGCCTGCATATAGGCGGTCGCCGCCGCGTCCGTCCCCTCGGCGGCGGTTATCCGTATCAGGAATTCGGGATTGGCCGTTATCTCTTTTCCGTCCGTCTTTATAGTGCCGACGCCGTCCGAAAAGGTCTTTTCGGTCTTTCCGAGCGCGAACGACAAATACGGAAAAAGCGCGGCTATCTTCTTTTCCGCGTCCTCTTCTATAAGGCGCGCGAGTTTTTCGCGTTCGCTTTTCACAATCTGTAATTCCATTTTATTTTCGGATCTTCCTTCATGTCGTCGGGAAGAACGGAGTAAACCGTTTTATCCGTCTTTACCGCCTCCGCGGCGACGTCTTTATCGAGGCGGTATTTTTCGGGCAGATAAAAATAATTCCTGCCGTCGCGGCGGCAC